>CAZBSL010000267.1:0-1177 GCA_964494265.1 uncultured Bacteroidales bacterium | reverse complement strand
CATGTCAGGGAATATAAAATTCTTTGCAAATCATTAAAACCTTTGCCGATAGTGAAGGAAAAAAACGATGTGGTTTATGATGCATTTACCGATCCGGAACAAAGATACAGGCAACGTTATCTCGATCTTATCGTAAATCCGGATGTTAAAAAAACTTTTCTAAAACGAACTCAATTAATGAATTCTATGCGTTCGTTTCTCAATAGCAAAGAATATCTTGAGGTTGAAACACCTATTTTGCAACCTTTATATGGTGGAGCTGCTGCCCGCCCTTTCAAGACTTTTCATAACACTCTCGACATGACTTTATACCTCAGAATTGCAAACGAACTATACCTGAAACGTTTGATAGTAGGAGGTTTTGATGGAGTTTATGAATTCTCGAAAGATTTTAGAAATGAAGGAATGAGCCGCTTTCATAATCCGGAATTTACACAGATGGAACTTTATGTTGCCTACAAAGATTATGAATGGATGATGAATTTGGTTGAAGAAATGGTTGAAAAAATTGCTCTTGATTTAAGCGGATCAACTGAAATACAAGTTGGCGAACATCTGATAAATTTCAAAAGGCCATGGAAAAGATTTACTATGTTTGAAGTTATTGAGCATTTTACGGGAGTAGATATTTCGGAGATGGGAGAAAATGATTTGGTTGAAGTCGCCAAAAAACACGGAGTGGAAGTAGATGCAAGCATGGGAAAAGGAAAACTTATTGATGAAATTTTCGGCGAAACATGCGAGGCAAAACTTATTCAACCAACTTTTATTACCGATTACCCTGTTGAAATGTCGCCGTTAGCAAAAAAACACAGGATTAAAAAAGGTCTTGTTGAGCGTTTTGAAGCAATCTGTAACGGCAAAGAAATTTGCAATGCCTTCTCGGAATTAAATGACCCGATTGATCAGCGAAAAAGGTTTGAATCACAGCTTGAATTAGGAAAGCGTGGCGATACGGAATCAATGGTTTTGGACGAAGATTTTCTCAGGGCTTTAGAATATGGAATGCCACCAACTGCCGGACTTGGGATCGGTATCGACCGACTTACAATGATAATGACTAATTCTCCATCGATTCAGGATGTTTTGTTCTTTCCTCAAATGCGGCCTGAAAAAAAAGCAGTTTCGGCTACTGATGAAGATTTTATAAAAATCGGTGTTCCGGCTGAATGGGTTG
>CAZBSL010000266.1:0-4091 GCA_964494265.1 uncultured Bacteroidales bacterium | reverse complement strand
CCCATATTTTCCCTATACCTTTTATTATTAATAATATAAATATCTTCTGACGTTTGCAATATGTTTTGCAAGACGAATTACCTGAATTGTATATCCAAATTCATTATCGTACCAAAGATATAACATAATATTTTTTCCGTCTTTCGATACCTGAGTTGCCGGGCTATCGAAGATTGCAGCACAAGAATCACCGATAAAGTCTGATGAAACCGACTCATTAGATGCGGAGAACCTGATTTGTTCAACGAGATCGCCTTTTAAAGCTGCATCTCTTAAGGTTTCTATTACTTCTTTTTTTGTAGTTTCTTTTTCAAGGTTTAACGAAAGGATCGCAAGCGAAACATTTGGTGTAGGAACCCTAACGGCATTTGCAGTAAGTTTTCCTTTCAAGCTTGGAATCACCTTAGCAGCAGCCGTGCCTGCCCCTGTTGACGTGATAACCATATTCAAAGCTGCCGCTCTTCCTCGGCGGGGCTTTTTATGATAATTATCAAGAAGATTTTGATCATTGGTATAAGCATGAATAGTTTCAAGGTGGCCCTTAATAATTCCAAATTTGTTTTGAATAATTTCTAAAGCCGGAACTATTGCATTAGTTGTACAGGAAGCTGCTGAAAAAATGTTTTCCTTATCATTATCAGGGTCGTAAATATTGTGATTTACTCCGTACACAATATTCGGCACATCACCTTTTGCCGGGGCTGTTAACATCACTTTGGATATTCCTTTTGCTTTCAAATGTCTGCTAAGTTCTTCTCTATCTCTGTAGATACCTGTATTATCTATTAATAAAGCATTTGTAATGCCTTCAGATTCATAGTCCACGTCCTCGGGATTTGCACCTTCGAGCATTTTTATAATGTGGCCGTTTATATTTATTGATTTATTTTCAATGTCTTCAATTACATTTCCCCTAAACGGCCCATGAACAGAATCATGACGTATCAATGAAGCTCTTTTGGCAATATCTTCGGGTGTTACTTTTCGTGTAACAACTGCTCTCACTCTAAGCTGTGTTCCATTGCCCTGAATTATTAATTCTCTGAGCAATAATCGCCCTATTCTTCCAAATCCAAAAAGAACTACATCAACAGGTTTTGAAAATCTTGATGGTATGCCGATATTATCTTTTAATTTATCTTCAAGAAATTTATAAACATCTTCCCCGTATTTTTCCTTTTCAACTGTCCATTCATAATTTAATCTTCCTATGTCTATTCTTGAAGGAGCAATATCCATTTTTAACATAGCTTTCGCTATAAGAAGAGAGTCTTTGATTTCTAATTCTTCACCAATTACTGTCTGTGAATAAGAATGTTTGTGAAGAATTACGCTAGCACTTCTGTCGAGAAGTTGACTACGAAAAAAGATTACTTCAATTAATTTGTCATAAAACAATTTGCCGATAGCTTCAATAAATTCAAAACCAAATTTTTCATTTGCTATCCAATTATCCAATGATTTTTCAAAATTGTGATTCTGTTTTTTTGCTTTGCCGTTTTTCATATTTCGAAATATTTTGTTATTAAATGAAAATGATAATTATTGATCAACATTATCATCAAAAATATAAAAAAAAAGAAATTATATAATTTTTTTCTTCTTTTTTTATAATTTTTTAATTAACAATTCTATTGGCCTAAATATGCTTTTAATAATCGGCTGCGTGAAGTATGCTTTAATCGTCTGATAGCTTTTTCTTTAATTTGTCGAACTCTTTCTCGGGTAAGATCGAATTTGTAGGCAATTTCATCTAAAGTATAGCCATGACTTTTCCCAATCCCGAAATAAAACTTAATAATTTCTCTTTCTTTTTCAGATAAAGTTGCCAGAGAACGTTGTATTTCTTTTGCAAGCGATTCATCAATTAAAATCGAATCGGCATAAGGTTCACTATTATCAACAAAAACATCATAGAAATTAATATCCTCATCCTGGATGAGTGGGGCATCCATTGAAATATGTTTTGTGGAAATTTTTAAAGTTTCTTTTACTTTATGTTCGGGTAATTCAAGTGTTTCTGCAAGCTCATCAATATAAGGAGCTCTTTCAAATTGTTGCTCTAATTTTGATGATGCTTTTTTTAGTTTATTTATTGCACCAACCTGATTTAAAGGGAGTCTGACCATCCGTGATTGTTGGGCAAGTGCATGCAAAATTGATTGACGAATCCACCAAACAGCATAAGAAATGAATTTAAATCCCCTTGTTTCGTCGAAACGCGTTGCTGATTTAATTAATCCGAGATTTCCTTCATTAATTAGATCGGGTAAACTTAATCCCTGGTTTTGGTATTGCTTGGCAACGGAAACAACAAATCTTAAATTAGCTTTTGTTAGTTTTTCAAGAGCAACTTGATCGCCGCTTCTTATTTTTTGAGCTAATTTTACTTCCTCCTCGGCAGTTATTAATTCCTCTTTACTAATATCTTGAAGATATCTATCAAGAGAAGCTGTAGAGCGATTTGTAATTGATTTTGTTATTATTAATTGCCTCATAATTCAATAATCCTCTTTTTCAAAAATAACTTTATAGCCCAAAAGCTCAAAGGTAATAATTTTTATTCAAATTTATATATTCATAACCTCTTTAATTAATATTTATTTTATAAAACCATATTTCATTCTCATTCCATTCGAATAAATACCTTCTATTGAAATTAATCCCTTATCAGTTTCTTTTAGTGAAATATTTAAATCTTTTGCAGATTTAATGGGCTGATTATTGATTTTAATAATTATAAATCCTTTTTTTATTCCTCCCTGCTTTAGAATACCGTCTTCGACATTTGTGATTTTCATTCCATAAGAAATATTCAATTGCGATTTTTCATCTTCGGTAATTGGTTTAAAGGATGAAGCCAGTTCTGAAAAATAGAAATCTTCATTGATAAGCGTTATATCTACATTTCCTTCATAATTTTTTAATATTACATCAAAAGATAAATTTTTTTCGTCTCTAATAATAAGTATTTTGATTTTATCACCTGGTCGATGCTGTCCAATTATTTCAAGAAGCTCGGCTGATGTATTTACTTCATTTTCATCAACCGATAAAATAACATCACCTTCCTCCAAGCCTGCTTCAAAAGCACCGCCATTTGAATTAAGCGAATTAATATAAACTCCTTTTATTTCTTCTAAACCAATTTCTTCGGCAAATGAGCTATTGATCTCTCGGATTGAAATCCCGATAAATGCACGTTGAACCGAACCAAATTGCATTAAATCAAGCATTACCTTTTTCACAATATTTACGGGAATTGCAAATGAATAGCCCGTATATAGTCCGGTATTAGAGGCTATTGCAGCATTAATCCCAACAAGTTCCCCCTTTGTATTTACTAAAGCTCCTCCGCTGTTTCCACGGTTTACAGCCGCATCGGTCTGAATAAATGATTCAATTGCAGTATTCGAGCCTAAAATATTTATATTTCTTGCTTTTGCACTTACTATTCCCGCTGTAACAGTTGAAGTAAGATTAAAAGGATTCCCAACTGCCAAAACCCACTCACCAATTTTCAAATCATCGGAATTTCCATAAAATATATATGGCAAATCATTTGATTGAATTTTTATCAAAGCCAGGTCAGTTGAAGGATCGGTTCCAATTATCTTGGCTTCAAAAGTTCTTCGATCGTTGAGGGTTACTTCAATTAGGTCGGCTTCCTGCACAACATGATTATTAGTAACGATATATCCATCTTCTGAAATTATTACACCCGAACCATAAGCCGTATAAACTCTTGATCGTTGCGGAGGGTTATCTCCACCAAAAAACTCACGCAAAGTGCCAAAGAAATCATCATAAACTACACTTTTATTTTCAAATTGAGTGCGGATATGTACAACTGTATGAATAGATTTTTCGGCGGCTGTAACAAAATCAGGATTATTTTCAGGCTTCGGTATCGGATTATTCACATGGTAAACCGGCAATTGTTCCGCTTGTAACGAAATAATTTTTTCAGGTTTATCATCAATAAATCGAATTAATAAAAATGAAGTTATAATCCCTAATAAACCAACTATCAAATAACTAATTACTTTCTTCATTGCAATTTGTATTATTAACTTAATTTAAAACGAAAT
>CAZBSL010000265.1:0-4093 GCA_964494265.1 uncultured Bacteroidales bacterium | reverse complement strand
AATGATGGAATATGTAAGCGACACAGCCACACAAGGCATTTGCCCAGAAGGCTGGCATCTACCCACCGACAATGAATGGAAAGTATTGGAAGGTACTGCTGACACTATGTATCCGGTTGGATCCTATATTTGGAGTGATCAAGGGTGGAGAGGTTTTAATGCAGGATTAAACCTGAAATCAACAACGGGCTGGAATTCCGGTGGAAATGGAACGGATGCCTTTGGGTTTACAGCACTTCCCGGCGGTGCCCGTAACCAAAATGGTAGTTTCGAATTTATTATGATCTATACCTCGTTATGGTCTTCAAGTGAGAATGGTAGTTCCTATGCATGGTACCGTTGCCTCGGCTATGCCGAAGATGGTGTAGGTCGTTATTTCCAAGCGAGTAAGAATTTCGGTCGCTCTGTTCGTTGCTTGCGGGATTATTCGAAATTTAATACAGACGGGCAAAGTCATGTTGACAATTTGTCTGTTTCAGGAAATGGCCGGCCAAATGAATTGTCTGGCAAAAAACATAAGAATAATGTAGCGTCCTATTTTTTATTTGAGGGAGGTAACCCCGCCGAAGCAGTTTATTCAATTTATATAAAAGGATTGGAAATTGGCGATGAAATAGCAGCTTATGATGGTGATAAAATGGTTGGTGCGTTGAAAGTAAATTCTGATGAAACTTTTGATAATGAACTTCCTGTTTTTAGTACTTTAATTAATGGACAAGGCTATGAATCCGGTAATCCGATTACATTAAAAGTATGGTCTGAAAATAAACTTGTTCCGACTGAATTTACAATGGAAGCAATTTATGATTCTTATGTTTCGGATGTTTATCCTGATGAAGACGGGAAATATAGTGTTGTGAATATTTCTAAAGGAAAAATGATAACTAATGATGAAATTATTATATATCCTAATCCGGCAAATGATTTGATCAATATTATTTCACCCATCGAAATTGTCAGTATTTCGATCTATAATAATGCCGGCCAGATTGTTTATCAGGGAGCAAAAACCCAAATTAATGTTAACGATTTTGAATCAGGTGTTTATTTTATTCGAATTAGCAATAATAAAGAAGTGGTCAGCAAAAAGTTATTAATTGAATAAAAAGGAAAATTAATGTCTTTTAAAAAAGTTTGATAATAGAAACTAAAATAAGATAAGATTATTAAAGCAGGGAGTCATTCTTCCTGCTTTTTTTATTTTTTTATTTTAATAAAATTATATATATTTGGCAAAAATTACTATTTATTAATTTAACAAAAGTTATTATGAAAAAAATTTACAAATTCTTTTTGGTGCTTCTGACTGTATTATTTACATCAGGAGTAGTTTCGGCTCAAACTCTTCTTTATGAAGATGATTTTGAATCTTACACAACAGGCGGTTATGTTGCAGAGCAAAACCCGGATTGGTGGATGACATGGAGTGGTGGAACCGGCGGGGGTGAGGATGGAATAATTAGTGAAACCTTTTCACATAGCCCCACTAAATCTGTATTAATTGATGAAACCGGTGGTGCAACTGATTTATTATGGTTACTCGGGGATAAAACCTCAGATATTTACAATGTTAGCTTCTGGATGTATATTCCTTCAGGCTTTTGCGGATATTATAATTTCCAACATTTTGAAGCCCCCGGAGTTGAATGGGCAATTGAAATGTATTTTCATACTGATGGAAGCACAAAATTCATTATTGCTGGAGATGAAATTGTGATGAATTACAATCATGATACATGGTTTTTTATGGAACATATAATTGACCTTGATTCTGAAATTGCTCAAGCTTACATAGATGGAACTCTGATTACTGAATGGTTATGGAGTCTGCAAAGCAGTGGAGCTGCCGGAGCAAATCAACTCGGAGGAATTGATTTCTTTGCCGGTGCCGATGCAGCTAATCCAAGTGATGTACCAAAATATTATTTTGATGATGTAAAATATACACAGGGCGATATTCCTCCGGGACCGATAATAACAGTTGATCCCGACCACTTTGATGTAAGTTTGGAAATTGGTCAGACAGATATGGATTATTTAACTGTTGGTAATGTTGGAGAGGAAGATTTAATTTATACAATATCTATCGAATGTCCTGATGATTGGTTGACAGTATCTCCCTCAAGTGGAACGATAGTACCGGATGACACAGATATTATTGATGTCACTTTCGATGCAATAGGCCTTGATGTAGGTATTTATTATGCAACTATTATTATTGAAAGCAATGATTTTTTAAATCCTGAAGTTAATATTCCGGTTTCTTTAACAGTTTCATCTGCACCGCATTTCAATTTTGAAGGAGGAGATCCCTCAAGTCCCTTATGGACAATATACATTGGAGGAGCTATGTTAGAAGAAGTTGATTTAGTAGCAGGTGATGAAATTGGTATTTTCGATGGCGATTTATTGGTTGGAGCTTTTATGTTGGAACAGGTTTGTACTCCAGAAAATCAATTTGAGAATGACCTGACAGCCTTTAGTGTTCTCGTTACCGGGCTTGGTTACGAGGGCGGAAACCCTTATTTTTTCAAATGCTGGGATGCAAGCGAAGAAATGGAAGTTGACAATTTTGAAATAGAATTATTCAATCCTTATGGTGATGCCTATACTGGTGATGTATTTCCCTATGATGATGGTGAATATAGCATTGTTGCTTTGGATTTCTATTCATCTTCCGCATCACAAACTTTCAATCTATCCTTTGGCTTCCAATTTATTTCATCAGGAGTAAATCCTGAAAATCCGGATATGTTGGTTGTTATGGCTGATGTATTAAACGAGAATCTTGATTTTGCAAGAAATTCACTTGGCCAAACATTACGAAAAATTGGGCCCAATTGGGTAAACGGTATTGGTGATTGGGTTGTTGATGAAGGTTACCTTGTTAAAATGTATGCCGATGATTCATTTACCATCAATGGAACTTTGGTTAATCCTTCAACACCTATTCCTGTTGAAGCAGGATTTCAGTTTGTTAGTTATTTCCCTGATACCCCAATGAATGCCCTGGATGCTTTTTCAACAATAATTGGCGATGACCTTGATTTTGTGAGAAATTCGCAAGGACAAACATTACGAAAAATCGGCCCTAATTGGGTAAACGGAATCGGCGATTGTCAGTCCGGTGAAGGTTATCTTGTAAAAATGTTTGCCGATGGCGAAATAATTTATATTTTGGGAGCAAAATCAAGCGGCAAAATAACATTACTACCTGTTAATATTATTTTACAAAGCGGTAATCCTGCCGAAGCTGTTTATACACTTTATGTAAAAGGTTTAGATGTAGGTGATGAGGTTGCTGCTTTTGATGGTGAAAAATTGGTCGGAGCTGTTAAAATTAATTCGAAAAACGCTTTAGAAAACGAACTTCCTGTGTTTAGTGCATTAATTAACGGACAAGGCTATGAATCCGGTAATCCAATTACGTTAAAAATTTGGTCGGAAAATAAACTTATTCCGACTGATTTTATAATGGAAGCAATTTATGATTCTTATGTTTCGGATGTTTATCCTGATGAAGATGGAAAATATAGTGTTGTGAATATCACGAAAGGTTCATCTCCTGAAGCAGAGGGATTAATAAGGATTTTTCCAAACCCCGCTTCAGATTTTATAAACATTGTCTCTTCAGTTGAGATACAAAACGTTTCAATTTTCAATTTTATTGGCCAATCGGTTTATTATGGAAATGAAATTAAGATTAGCACTAATAATTTTGAATCGGGCGTTTATATCGTAAAAATAGAAACTGTAAACGGTATCGAAACTCAAAAAATAACTATAAAGTAATTCTCATTTCAGAGAAATTATTAGTAGATTTAGCTCATAAAAATCCTCCAAATCTAAAAGATTTGGAGGATTTTAATTTTATTGTCACTTCAAGGTTAAAACCCTGCAATTTCATTGCTTTACTTTGGTTTCTGTTTTTTTTTAATATCGAATACTGATTAACGAATTTTGATTGATGAATATGCCCATTTCTACGTTTACTAACTTGGGAATCTGTAAGTTCTTTAAATCATTAATCGTCATTTCTGGTGTAATGGACAAAATTCAGGCTGTTTTTAAGAAGAATTGTTCAAGTGGACAA
>CAZBSL010000264.1:0-4173 GCA_964494265.1 uncultured Bacteroidales bacterium | reverse complement strand
AGAAACCTTTTTGTTTTTTAATAGTTTTGCTAATAAAGTGTAATTTAATTTATGTGGATAAGATAAAAGATGAATTGTTAATGCTTTCGGTCAAGCAGGGCGATTTGGATTCGATGGCTCCCTTATTTGAAAAATATCATGCTTCTGTTTATCTGTACTATTTTAGATGTACGGGTGATGAAGAGCTTAGTAAAGATATGTGTCAGAATCTTTTCGCAAGAGTTCTTAAATTTAGGCATGCTTTCCCCGAAGGGGCAAATTTTAGAGGGTGGTTGTTTGTAGTTGCAAGAAATTTAAAATATGATCATTATAGAAAAAACAAAAACATAATTAATAATACGATAAGAACGGATGAAATTAAAGACGAAACAGTTACAAATGCAGAAGAAATTGATAACCATGAAAGAACACAAATACTTTACGAAGCACTTGATAAACTAAAACCGGAATATCGCGATATACTTGAGATGGCAAAATTTGAAGGATTAAAATATGAAGAAATATCAAAACTTAACGGTTCAAGTGTTGGTGCGGTTAAACTTAAGGTTCACAGAGCTATGAATAAACTACGAGAAATATACTTTGAAATTGCTTGAAAAAAAGGAGGAATTATGAATTGCGAAGAAATTAAATTATTGTTTGTTGATTTTCTCGACAATACACTAAATGATGAAGATAAAGCAAAGGTTGAAAGACATATAGAGAAATGCAATTCTTGTCAAAAAGAAATTCAGGATTTGCAATATATCTTCCCTGAAATTGATGATAAATCAATTGAAATTCCGTCTGATGAAATCAGAAAGAATTTTTATGAGATTCTTGAAAATGAAAAACAAATCCAAAGTCAATTTCCAAACATTAAAACTAAAAATAAGAAAACAATCAGGTTTTTTAATTCGCCGGCGCTTAGAATTGCAGCAAGTTTTATAATACTTATAGTTGGTTATGGAATAGGTTTTTATGTCCAATCTAAAACTGTCGAAACCGAAGCTATAAACGAATTGAAGAATCATGTTTCGGAGATGAAACAATTTGTAATGATGCACGAATCTCAAAAATCTTCGGCAAGTGAACGCATAAATTTTGTTAACGGCATTGAAGAAATGCCCGATCCGGACATAAATGTTATCAGAAATCTTATCCACCTAATGAATACTGATGAAAATGATAATGTCAGGTTGGCATCTATTTCTGCATTATCAAAATTCGGGCATATAAGCGAAGTAAGAGATGAATTACTTACTGCATTAAGAAACCAAAAAGAACCAATGATTCAAATAAAACTAATTGATGTAATGGTTAAGCTTGAGGAAAAAAGGGCTTTAAAACCTTTTCGCCAAATAATTAATAACGAAGAAAATAATAAAATAGTAAAAAATTATGCTGTAAAAGGTTATGAATATTTATCAATTTAAAAAATAAACAATAAAATGTTAACATAAAGTTTATTAATCATTTATAATAAATTAAAAACAAAAAAAATATGAAAACAATAATGAAAATTTTATTTATACCAGTAATACTTTTAATAAGTTTCAACTTCTCTTATTCACAAGAATTTAAAAAAAACATTAATGGTGTTGAAAAAATCAATATCGCCAAATTAACAAATTTCACGGTTGAAGGCTATTCCGGTAAAGAAATTATTATCACAAGCGAAGATTTTAAAAAGCCAAAAGAAAGAGAAGACGGTTTAAGGCCTGTTTTCGGAAGCGGCCAAGACAATACAGGCCTTGGGATTTATTTAGTCACAAAAGACGGGGAATTAAAAATTTCGCCGGTAATGAAAGAAGCAACAAACTCAAAATATCACATCAAAATCCCTAAAAACATTGATGTTATAATTCCAAAATCTAATCTATTTGATATGGATTTCAATGATTTTAGTTTTGCTTCACCCGATTACATTGAGGGCTTAGAGCTTCAAAAACAAGTTAAACAAATTATGCTCCAAGAAACTGAAATTGCTATGCAAGCCGAAAAAATAGCTGAAATTGTCACCGAAGCTACCTTACAAAATGTTAATGAAGCCGAGATTGCAGATCAGGTAAAAGAAATGTGTAGGATTGTTAAAGAAGAAAGAAAAAATAAGGCAAAAACAATTACTATAATTAATTCTAACGATAATAATGTTTACGACTATACTGAACTTGATAGAGACAATGATAAGGATTTAGATTATGATTCGGACTATGATAATGATTATTATTATGTAGGGCCTGGTGTGCAAATTTATTCCGATGAAACAAAAAGACAAGATTTGAAATTCAAAAATCTTGAAGGCGAAATAGAAATAAATGCAACTAATGCCAACATTACTTTAGAAAATATTACAGGCCCAGCAGTTGTATATTTAAGTTCAGGAAACATTAAGGCAGATTTTTCACAATTGAACCAAAAATATCCGGTGCTTTTTACAACAATGAATGGTGAGATTGACATAAATCTTCCTTCGAGCACAAAGGCCAATCTAAAAATTGCAAACCTATCAAACAGTCAGACTTTTACAGACTTTGATTTTGATTTTGAAGACGATAATAAAGCTTACCGTGAAGGATTTCTTGGCAATATGATAAAATGTCAAATCAATGGGGGAGGGGTTGAAATGCAGCTAAGAGCTACCAATGGGGATGTTTTTATTAGGAAAAAATAAATACCGATCTTCTAAATAAAATATAGATTTAGAATATTCGGCAAAAATGCTTTGAAAAAAAATATTCGGACTAAGCTAAAATTAGATGCGTATCTCATCCTCATGAGATACGCATCTCAATAGGTTTAGATACGTATCTAAATTTCAACTAATGCTATTCTGTTGTTATCTGCAGAATATAAGTGTTTTATAAAACACCAAAGAAGAGAAGATAATTTCTATTCTTCACCAATAACTTTCGCTTCAACTGCCTGCAATACAACTTTTGTATTAGCATCGTAAATAAAAGCTACTACATTGCAATGCTTCGCTTTCCAATCATCGTTCAAAAAATACTTAAATGTTGTAATCAGGGTTGAGTCTTTTAAGTAAGGGCTACCGGGTACTAATGATCCCCAGGGGTTGTTAATCGGACCTCTTAACACATGATTATGCCAGTAATCAATTATATCAGGTGTGGGGTAGCCAATATTCGGATTATCATTTTTTTGAGCCGATTGAATACTATCCTCAAGAATATATACTGAAAGCATTAAAGTATTAGAAAGGTCTTGTAAATATTTTGATTTGATATGAATACAAAGTTTTCTGTCAGAATCATCAAAATCTGTTATCATTTGCATTCCAATTGTTGGACCAACTGTCATCATTGTATCCAAAACACCTTCCCACCACATTGTAGGCAGAGCCCAAAGATTATTAATTTTTGATCGATTAAACATTGCTGAGGGGAAAAAAGATGCACTAAATTCCTCTAATAATAAATCTCCTGTTTCGGTTCTTAAATCAATTTCATAACCGGGATCGTCAGGCTTTGGAACGGCGAATCCTCCTGCATGAATCGAAACAAGAATTAATTTTTCCCCATACTCCTCTTTTAACTCATGTGCTAAAAGTGTTCCTTCAGGGCAGTTTTGGCATGTATGACCGGTAAATTCCTCTAATAAAATTATTCGCTCATAATTACTGATATCAGGGAAATCGGGTATTGGACATGCGGCAGTATCTGGTGGTTCGGGTTGGTCTGCAAGATATGGAGGGTCAACTTTATCGCAAGAAAAAATTACTATGCTTAAAATTACTGTTAATAATATTGATATTTTAAAATATTTCATGATTTCCTAATTTTTAAAAACTACTACTAATTGTTAGAGTTAATCCGTTGGATGCGGGAACTACTCGGCATACGCCACCAACACAAACTAAACCTTCACGTTGCCGGCCATATGATAATGCAATACGGCTTGTGCCTTTTGTATAACCCATTGCAGCCATATAATAATGTATTTTTTTATCGCTATGCGGGTTTCCGTAATTATATTGATCCGAAATTGATAAAAACCATTTCGGGGCTATAGTAAATTCCAGTATTGCTGCGAGCCAATCACCTTCATCTTGTTTTGTAAATAATTGCTGATATTCTAATCTTAAAGCTTTTGTAGGAGTAAACTTATGAGTTATATCCAGAATAAAAATATCTGCATAAACCATTGGTTCACCTGCATGGCCTTCAACAACTT
>CAZBSL010000263.1:0-4178 GCA_964494265.1 uncultured Bacteroidales bacterium | reverse complement strand
TTATTGATATGCATTGTATTATGGTAAGAAATAATTCTCTGCGGTTCTCTGAGTATCCTTTGAGGCACTTTAGCTATTACACAGAGTTTCGCCGAGTAATCCTGCCTAATTGTTGTATTTTCGTGCATGTTTGATTGAACTTATTAAATACTCATTTGTATAACAGAATGAATAATAGCACCTATTCCCCAGTACAGAAAAAACCCCCAGAAATAGGTAAAATAGGCGATACATCCAACTGACTTATAAGTATATTCTTTTTCAAATACCCAAAATACAATGCTAAAATAAATTGAAAGAAACCCTAAAGAAATCCAAATTATATAGCCCCACAGTTGACCATTAAATACCCAGATCGTACCAAGAACATATAATGGAAGCATAATTATTAAATCTGCCCATGCAAAAGCTAAAGCTGATTTATAATGAGTTTTGTCGCGCCAGTCTTCGCCTTTTCCAATTATTAAATCTTTTGCTTTCTGACTATTTGGTTTGAATATCATTACTAATTGGGCTACAAAAAGAGGCAAAAAAGTAATTGCTCCAAATATTGCAATTATCCAAGTAATTATTGTTGTATCAATCATCTAATTAGTATTAAATAAATTCCTATTAATCCATAAACCATATATCCCAAGAAGTGATGGAATTGCCCATAAAAAAATTGCTGCCAATACAATTTCAGAATTCATACTCAAGCGGAATGTGTAAAACAATGGAAAATATACACAAACACCAAATACCATCATGGCAGCAATAAAGCCTATGATTTTTTTTCGTAATAAACCGATATATGCTATAATAGTAATTGGTAATGCCCATAAAATATCGGCAATTGCTATGCCTCTTTCAACATCGGCAATAGCCCGTTCAGCCGCATCACCTGAAAAGCTTTCGTTCTGAACCCCAAGCCTGACTGCCCCTTCCCAATCCAGTAATGAGTATGCTTGCATTATCCAGGCCAGGAGTATTAAAGTTAATGCAATAAGAGCAACCCAAATTCCAAGAGGATAGCGGCCTATATCTTTTCTTAGTAATGCCATTTTGTTTCTTTAAAAAAATTAATTATATTGTTATTACTACGCTTCCCTTTTTATGCCCTTTATCCACATATCGGTGAGCCTGGACAATTTGCTCTAACGGATAGCGGCTGTCTATGACTGCTTTAAGATGTCCTGCCTCAATTATTTCTTTTAGTTGAATAAGATACTGAGAGCGCAGCTTAACAACTCCATCATCGACCGATATGTATTTTCCATCCCGCTTAAGTGCTTTTTTACATTGGATTTTTAATTTCGAGCTTTTATTTCTGCCAACGGCATCAAGGACAAAATCATACAATTCCAATTTTTTAATTGAATCATCTTTCATATAGTCAATTGTTTTATCAGCCCCCAGCGATTTCACTAATTCCGTATTCGGGTCGCTACAAACAGCCGTAACTTCCGCACCAAAGTATTTTGCAAGTTGTATTGCAATTGTTCCTATTGCACCGGAAGCCCCATAGATAAGCACTTTTTGTCCGCTTTTGATATTCATTTTTTTTATAAAATGCATAGATAGAATCCCCCCATAAGTTACTGCAACAGCTTCCTCATGGCTAATATTGCCGGGTTTTATTGCCAGGCATCCATGAGTTGATTCTTTCTCACGCATGCATTTATACTCGGCATATGCACCCATGCTAAAGCCTGTAAATCCATAAACATGATCATCTTTCTTAAACTGTTTTACATCTTTGCCAACTGATTCAATAGTGCCTGATAGTACAAGGCCGATAATCGGGTTTCTCGGTTTTGAGAATCCTATATAAAACCTCATCATCAGTCCCATTATTTGTTTTTGTGGAAACCTTGGTTTGCCGGGCAAATTAAATCCGCGGATTATACAATCGCTTGCAGTTACAGCTGTGGCTTGTATTTTAATAAGTACTTCATTGTTTTTTGGAGAGGGCTTTTCCACTTCTTGTAGCTGAAGAACTTCAGGAGGCCCGTATTTTGTACAGATGATAGCTTTCATTTATTATTTACATTTTATGCTATTATATCAGTATTTTGATTCATTATTTTTCATTATTCTACAATGATAATAAAAAATATTTGAATTCAAATTAGCATTTACACGGAAACTAAGTTTTTTGGAATGCTTAGTTACAGTAAATTTAAAACTAAGCAATCCAAAGAACAAATGCGATGAAAAACCAATCTTCACTATTGAAAGCACATAAAATTCTCCAAAAACGGTTAGAGTTCAATAGTGGGCAAGATTAATGCGGCTTCGTTGAATAATCCTGGCTAATAGTTACAAACCGTTTTTCTTTCATTTAAAGCAATTTACTTTTTGTATAAATTTCTTATCTGCGGCAGCAAGGCAACAGTAATAATAGTAAGAGCAAAAAACATATAAAAGGTATGTGCCCAATGCACGTCATGAAGAAATACCATTTGGATCTGTATCCAAATAATTAGTGCAAAGGCAATATAAATGCTGTATGTCCATGACCAGTGCATATCTTTAAATAAATTGATTTGCTCGGCAAGTTTGGATTCTGGTTGTTTTAATAAAGCAATTATCAGCAAAAGGGGAATCAGCCCAAGAACCAAGAATAAAATAACTCCAGGTATAAAAAAACTATTAAAAGGAGATTTTTCTAACATTGATAAAGGCATTCCGATCAACTCTCCTGTGGGAGAAATTATCAATGCTCCGCCGCCGCCAATTGCTCCTAATCCGAGGAATCCTAATAATAGAAAAAAGATATTTCGTGTTATTTTTATTTTCATAACCTTTTCTTCATTTTTTTGCATTTGTCTCATGTGTTTAAATGGTTTGTAAAGGTTTAAATATGGTGCGTTTGGCATTTTGAGACGCTTCCCTTTTCACTTACTATTATGTTTATTTGTTGCTATCAGCTTCATTTTTAGCACTATTTGCCAAATGCATTATATTTTTTGTTGTAGGGCGTAATTATTCACCAAGAATACTTTTTAAAGTCTCTTCTTTTGATGTTCCTAATTCTTCCTGCTTTTTTGCCATTGTTATATTTACTTCTTTTTCAACTATTATATGAGAAAGAGATTCTGGTTTGTTCCAGTCAATACCGTTTAAATTAATTTTATAGAAACTTGTTTTCATTGGGGATTTTTTTCCACCAAATGACAACACAAGGTCTACCTCAGGGTTATAAGGATCAAATTCTAGTAATTCCTGACGCATATTAGGTGCTCCAAAATGCAAGACGGAAATTTGATCGGTGTAGATTAATTCATGTCCATCGAATCCATACAGATTCTCAAAGCCAGGGTAATTTGCTCTTACAAAGAGCCCTTGAGGACACATTAACCTAAATGAAAGATTTTCCTCATTTTGTAGTTCTGAGAAATTAAAGATAAAAATTGTGAAGTCTAATATATACTTGCTCTCTTTGGTGGAGATATTGTTAAGTTTTATATACCCTTCTATATTTGGGAATTTGACTTGTCTAAACAATGACTCTATTAAATAATGAGGGGCTTGTTTTGTTTGACCATCTAGTCTTGCCCAATATGTGTTCTTATATTGGTGTGGTTTATAATCACTTGGATCAACTTCAAAAACATATACAAAATTATTATTCTCTTCTAGAATCTGCACGTTGATGTTTATTGGCAACGGAGTTATTGAGTCAGAAATTTTATTAATTAACCAGTCTTTCTCTCTTCGCTCATTTACAGGTGACAAATCACCAATAAAAACTTTTTCGTCTCTACCTTCTATTTTAATGCCTTGAGGGGCACCCCAAATTAAGATCCCTCCATTTGAATTAATCAATGCGCAAATTCCTCGTATTACACCTTCGAGGTTTTTATTAATATTTCCATATTCAGATGAAAATGATTTAAACTCGATTTTATCTGACTCTTCTCGTTCTTCACTAAAAAAGTCAGAAATATCTTGATATGATAATTCTTCCAAATTCTTTCCAAAGTATGAAATTATATATTCCATAGGTGTTTGTTTTTATGCCCTACAACGGTTGTGTATAATTAATATTACCTATATTTCTTTATTACAATATGAAAAAGTATTAATAAACTACCAATTTTGCTGTGTGTTCCCTTTTATGATGAATCATAAAAGATTACATACAATAGTTTCTTTTTATTTTGAATAATTAATTGCATTATTGACAATTTTAA
>CAZBSL010000262.1:0-4179 GCA_964494265.1 uncultured Bacteroidales bacterium | reverse complement strand
GCAATAATTATCATTTAATTTATTAAAGTGAGTTTAAACATTTTTCCTAACTTAGCCCCCCATGAAAGGGTTTAGTTCAACAACAAATATTGTGCATTTGTCAGATAGTGCTATAATTGAAGATTATGGTAATAAATAAAAATAGCAGTAACTTGAAAGTGAAGTGCTTCGAAATCGTCTACTTTTCATATAATGAACGTTGGCAAATATTCCCAGGTTTAGAATGAGCAAATAAATTCTCGAAAAAATGCACCTTTTGAAAAAAAAATACTTAAACCAAATAAAATCTATATCATTAAAAACAAGTGGATTAATGTCAACTGCGACTACAATATTGCTGACATCTTCATGCGTTAATGAAAAGGTCTCTAATGACCTGCCAAACATTGTATTTATTTTTGCAGATGACCTCGGATACGGGGATCTGAGTTGTTATGGTGCCAATGGATATACTACTCCTACAATAGACAGCCTTGCAGAGCATGGTATCAAATTTACCAATTTTTATGCTGCACAAGCTGTAAGTAGTGCTTCCCGTGCGGGACTATTAACAGGTTGTTATCCTAATCGTATCGGCATCACAGGTGCTCTCACCCCTATGGATGAGCATGGAATAAACTCTAATGAAACTACAATTGCCGAAATACTTAAACAAAAGGGGTATGCAACAGGAATTTTTGGGAAATGGCATCTGGGGCATCATGATAAATTTCTACCGCTAAACCATGGTTTTGATGAATATGTTGGCACACCATACTCAAATGATATGTGGCCGGTTAATTATGACGGCACACCTGCTGATAATAATAAAAGCAAATATCCTCCCCTATCATTAATTGAGGGAAATAAAAAAACACAAGGCATTAATACCCTTGAAGATCAGGACAAACTAACGACTTTACTCACCGAAAAGGCTACAGACTTTATAGAAAGGCATAAAGATGAGCCTTTTTTCCTGTATTTTCCTCACCCTATGCCTCATGTTCCTTTAGGAGTTTCTGATAAATATTCAGGGCAATCTGAACAGGGAAAATATGGAGATGTAATAATGGAGATAGACTGGTCTGTCAAGCAAATAATTAAAACATTAGAAAAACACAAGCTTAATGAGAATACAATAATAGTTTTTACAAGTGATAACGGCCCTTGGTTAAATTACGGTAACCATGCCGGATCTACAGGAGGGCTTCGAGAGGGTAAAGGAACCAGTTGGGAAGGCGGACAACGGGTACCTTGTATTGTAAACTGGCCAGGAAATACTCCCGAGAACACTGTTTGCGACAAACTTTCGTCAACAATAGATTTTTTACCAACATTTGCTGCTATTACCGGAGCCGACTTACCGGATAACAAAATTGATGGCGTTAATATTCTTCCTCTACTTAAAGGTGACAAAGAAGCTACTCCACGAAAGATATTTCTTTATTACTATGCAGGTAATCAACTTGAGGCATTAAGAAAAGATGAATGGAAGTTAGTGTTTCCACATAGTTATCGTTCTTATAAAGATGTTGAGCCGGGTAATGATGGATGGCCCGGAAGATATAACAAAGGGACATGCGGTCTTGAACTTTATAATATCCATAAAGATCCTTTTGAGGAGAATAACATCATAGATCAATATCCGGAAATAGTAAAAGAGCTGGAAGCCATCGGAGACAGTGCACGCATCGATCTTGGAGATTATCTTACAAATACCGAGGGTAAAAATGTCCGTGAACCGGGATATATTTATGAGTTCAATATTAATATCGATAATAAAGCATTGAACAGTAAAATTCTCTTACATACAGACTATCATATTAAGTATTCGGGCAATGGCAATAATGGTTTAATTGATGGCAAATTGGCCCGCCCTATGTTTAAAGATAAATCTTGGCAGGGGTATGAAGGAAAAGATGTAGATGCAAAAATAGTTTTTGATGATTTAAAAGAAGTATCAGAGGTTACATTGTCTATGCTTAAAAACAATAGCAGTTGGATATTTTTACCAAAGGAAATTGTTGTTGAATATTCCACTGATGGAGAAACATACAAACCCTTTGGGTCTGTTAGTCAGGCAGACTTTACGCAAGCAGATGTAATAAGAAAATATAACGGAACAGTTAATCATGAGCCAATAGCTGTTAAATCAATAAAGGTAGTAGCCAAAAATATAGGAACTTGTCCAGATGATCATCCAGGTGCCGGAAGCCCTGCATGGTTATTTATTGACGAAATAATTGTAAAATAAGGACCCAACTAAGACAAGCTTAAATGCTACATATATTGCATATATAAAAAAATGGAATAATTTTAAATTATGAGTCCAAAATTATCAAAGAAATATCTTATTGCCGGGATAAGTGCAGGATTAGCATTAGCTGGATGCAATTCTAAAAATGAAAAACCAAATATTGTTTTTATCATGTCTGATGATCATACAAAACAAGCAATAAGTGCTTATGGTAGTCAGCTAAATAAAACTCCCAATATTGATAGAATTGCCAATGAAGGTATAACCTTTACCAGCAGTAGTGTTACTAATGCGATTAGTGCTCCAAGCAGGGCTGTTTTACTTACAGGAAAGCATAGCCATATGAATGGGCATATAAATAATAGTGTCAGTTTTGATGGGTCGCAACAAACATTTCCTAAGCTGCTACAGCAAAATGGATATCAAACAGCTTTGGTTGGTAAATGGCATCTTAAAAGTGAACCCACTGGATTTGATTATTGGAATATCCTGCCAGGACAGGGACATTATTATAATCCCGATTTTATAGAAATGGGTGAAAAGAAAAGGGAAGATGGATATGTAACTGATATAATTACTGAAAAGACAATAAATTGGCTGGAGAAAAGAGATAAAGAAAAACCATTTTGTTTGCTATTACATCATAAGGCTCCTCACAGAAACTGGATGCCTCACCTTGATAAAATCTCTATGTATGATACGGTTGAGTTTCCTTTGCCTGAAACCTTTTTTGATGATTATAAAACAAGAGGAACAGCAGCCAGAACCCAGGAAATGGAGATAGCCAATGTAATGTATGACGGATATGATCTAAAAATATCTGAAGGTGAAGGACAACCTGATATTTTTAAGGATGGATTAGATCATTCATATCGAAGAATGACTAAGGAGCAGTATCAGCATTTTATTAATTCATATAAGGAAAGTAATGATGCGTTTCATCGTACCGATCCAAAAGGAGAAGAACTGGCTAAATGGAAATACCAGAGATATATGCATGATTATTTAGCAACAGTCGCTTCAGTGGACGAAAGTGTAGGTCAAGTGTTAGATTATCTGGAAAAAGAAGGTTTAGCAGAAAATACAATAATAGTATATACTTCAGATCAGGGATTCTATTTAGGAGAACATGGATGGTTTGATAAGCGTTTTATGTATAAGGAGTCTTTCGAAATGCCACTTTTAATTAAATATCCTAAACTATTTAAGCGAGGTGAGGTTTGCGATAAACTTATTCAGAATCTTGATTTCGCTCCAACATTTCTTGATCTTGCAGGAGTTGCCATTCCAGATGATATGCAAGGAGAATCTTTTGTAAACTTACTTAGCGAGAAGCAGCAAGAGTGGAGAGACGCAGCCTATTATCATTATTATGAATATCCTGGGATACACTCTGTAAAACGTCACGAAGGCGTACAGACAGAAAGATACAAACTTATTCACTTTTATTATGATGTAGATGAATGGGAGTTATATGATCTAAAAGAAGATCCTCAGGAGTTGCTCAATTTATTTCATAAAGAAGAATATCTTGATATCAAGAATAGGCTTATACAAAAGCTGTCTGAATTAAAAAAAGAATATAAAGTGCCATCAACAGAAATGGAATTGAGTTATAGAGCAAAGGATACTATGCATATTGCCAGAGGAATAAAGGTGTCATTAAAAAATGCACCTTCGGATAAATACAGTACTAAAGGAGTAGCTTTAACAGATGGTAAGATGCATATTTTTAATAAATACTGGATGGGAGATTGGTCTGGCTGGGAAGGATTTGAAGGTGATGATCTGGTTGCCATAATAGATTTAGGAAAGCAGATGGAAGTAAAAGAGATTGCTTCGCGATATTTGGATAATAACAGTTCCTGGATATATCTGCCTTCTGAAGTAAAATATGAAGTGTCGAAAGATGGGAAAGAATATATTCCTGTTGAAGAAGTTGC
>CAZBSL010000261.1:0-4181 GCA_964494265.1 uncultured Bacteroidales bacterium | reverse complement strand
ATTCCAAATTATATTGAAGATGAGAAAATAATCGAAAAAGGTATTTTTCTTATCACAGCAAATGTGAAAGTATCGCCCGGCGGCTCTTTAATTATTAGAGACGGGGCAGAATTGCTTTTTTATTCAGGGACTTCGATAATTGTTGAAGGAAGTTTAAAGATTTTTGGCAAACCTGATAACTTTATAAAGATCAGCAGCAAAGATTTGTCATCAGAAGGCTTTGGTTTTGAATTCAACGGACTTAACAATACTGAAATAGAAATTCAATATGCCGAATTTTCAAACCTTATAATGCCAATTAAATTTAATTCAAACTGGGGCAGGAAACATGTAAATATTGAAAATAATATCTTTCGCAATAATAATTCGGGAGAGTCAAGCATTGTAATTCTCAGCCCTGATGTTTTATTAGAAAACGAAGCAATTAATTTTAGTTTCTCAAAAAATGTATTCGCATCAAATCAGAGCAATATTTTTATAGATCAATTAGAATCGGAAATATTGAATCTCAGTTTTTTAAATAATGTTATAACTGATAATTATTATGAGGGATATGAAATGGGAGGGGCTTTTAATGCTCCGATATTTTCAACCTTCGATTCAGATGATAAAAAATTTCAAACAACTTTTTCGGAAAACTCAATATTTAATAATTATTTGATAAACAATAGAAACGATACCATTATAAGTGAAATTAATTTTGGAATTCAAGGCATAGGTGAGAGATACACTTTAGGCTCAAATTACTTTGGTACTATAAATGAAAGCATTATTGTTAAAAGTTTTGATAATTTTTTGAATAATAATTCTTCACCATTGATTGAGCTTCAACCCCCCTTAGCTGCACCCTCTGAAAATGCACCCGGGCATATTTATAAAATTTTTCTTAATGGAAACAAAGTTAATTACAATACTGTTTTTGAGCCAAATATATTCGATACCATACATCTTTTTTTTAATAAAGCAATCAGCCGAAGATTAAGCAAATTAAAACTCAGCTACGCTTATTTCGACACTCTAAGCAATCGAATAATTATTGAAACATTAAAAAACGCACATATTAGTTATAAACTCAATAGAAAGGAAGCTTTTGTAGTAATTACGGGAGATGAAAGTGAAAATCAGTCGAATGGATTCATTATTCTAAACGGACTTAAAGATAATGATGGATTTATCATACCTGAAATCAATATCGGAAAAAATTCATTGTACAGAGAATTATGCAAAAAAAATATCCCTGTTTATTATTCATTAAAAGATTTTTCGGACGATGAAATTGATAGCCTATTTTATATTTTGCCCCGAACAATCGAATCAATAGAATGCTTGCCTGCTGATGAGTTAATTGCTAAAGACGAGGAAATTATCGAGCTTAGAAAAAAGGTTGACAGCCTTAAAATGTACAGTTTTCAGGATTCAATTGTGGGCAATAAACTGCCCATTAATATTAATAAGACTTTTGAAATAGGATTTAGAGCAGGAAAGGCAATGTATTTTGGCGATTTGCAGTCTTTTAGCAAAATTTATTTTAATGATGTTAAGAATTCTTTCGGTTTACTTTTTCGATATAATTTAAATCCGAAATGGACTGCAAGAGTTTCATTAAACTATCTTAGGGTAAAAGCTTCCGATGCCAATAATTTAATCAGATTCAAACCACGCCAACTTAGGTTTGTTAACGATATTTTTGAACTTTCTATTCAGGCTGAGTATAACCTTGTGCCTAACTTATTTCAAAAGAGTGTTATACCGAGCATTTCGTTTGGCCTTGCCGTTTTCTATCATAATCCAAAAGCAATTATTGAAAAGGTTGAGAAAGATGGAAAACCCTTCATCGGAAGAGATTATTATTATATTTATCAAGCTATGCGGCCACTTGGAACAGCCGGAAAAAAGAATGCATATTCAACAATTATACTTGCTTTACCAATTGACTTTGACTTTAAGTGGTCATTAAACAGAAATTGGATAGTTGGTTTACAATTCGGGACACGAATGACATTTACCGACTATTTGGATGATGTCGCCGCCGATCCATGGGTAAGCCAAAAAGAACTGAACGATATGAGCCCTGAGTTAAATGGATTAGCCGGACGGCTTGGAAATCCGGCAAATGCCCCCAATCCAAATACTTACAATTATCCAAACCGCGGTGAATCAAATGGAATTTTTAATAAATTCGATTGGTACTTTTTTACAGGAATTACTATTTCACACATAATTCGATAATTTTTTTTTATAAAAATTCCTTTTGTTAAATTAAAAATATTTACTAATTTTGCCGTCAATTTTTAAATAAAAGATTTTCAATTAATTATTAATTAAATTATTAACAAATGTTGAGACAATACGAAACCGTTTTCATTATGACTCCCGTTTTATCTGATGAACAGATGAAGGAAACGGTAAAAAAGTATCAGGACATCTTAAAAGAGAAGGGTGCTGAGATTATCTTAAACGATAATTGGGGGCTTAGAAAACTGGCTTATCCAATACAAAAAAAATCAAATGGTTTTTATCATCTGATTGAATACAAGGCTGAAGGAGATATAATTACAGGTTTGGAATTAGCCTTAAAACGTGATGAGCGAATTATAAGATTTTTAACAGTTGCTATGGATAAACATGCAATTGCTTATAATGAGAAAAAACGCAGAAAAGCCGAACAAGAAAAAGAAAAAGAAACTAAAAATTAAACCCTTTCAAATTTTAAAAAATGGCACAAGCAAATAGTGATATTAAGTATTTAACTCCGATTGCAGTTGACACTAAAAAGAAAAAATACTGCCGCTTCAAAAAAAGCGGAATCAAATTTATAGATTATAAAGATGCAGGTTTTTTATTAAAATTTGTAAATGAGCAAGGTAAGATATTACCGAGACGAATTACTGGTACATCAACAAAATATCAGAAAAAAGTGGCTCAAGCAGTTAAAAGAGCAAGGCATTTAGCTTTAATGCCTTATGTAGCAGATTTACTTAAATAAGGAGGAATACACATGGAAATAATTTTAAAAACAGACATACAAGGTTTAGGATATGCCAACGACATGGTTGAAGTAAAAAATGGTTATGCTCGTAATTACCTTATTCCTAAAGGAAAAGCTATTTTAGCCGACAAAACTGCTAAAAAAGTTCTTGCTGAAGTGAAAAAACAAAAATCTTTTAAGGAAGAAAAAATAAAGAAAGAAGCCGAAACCCTTGCAAAAGCTCTCGAAAACGTTTTTGTAAAAATTGGTGCTAAAGCAGCAGAAACAGGAAAAATATTTGGTTCGGTTAACACCATTCAAATTGCAAAAGCTCTTAACGAGCAATTTAAATTCGATATCGACCGTAAAAAAATCTTTGTTGATGGTGAATCAATTAAAGAACTTGGAAAATATCAGGCAACTGTAAACTTACATAAAGATATTAAAGCAGAAATTAATTTTGAGGTATTTGCAGAATAATATTTTTGTTTAATAAAATTTAAGTACTTTTAAATCCCGAATAATATTCGGGATTTTTTTTTGCTATGTTATCAAAAAATAAAATCAAACATATAAACTCCCTGAAAATCGGGAAATTCAGAAGAATTTTTAATCAATTTCTTTTGGAAGGAAAAAAAAGTGTTCTCGACCTTCTGAATAGTGATTTCGAAATCATTGAAATTTTTGCATGCGATAATTGGATAAATGATAATTGCGAGTTATTAAAGCGGGAAAATATTGATGTGCAAAAGGTTACAGAAAAAGAATTAACAAGGATCAGTACACAAAAAACTCCTAATGAAGTATTGGCAATAGTTAAAATACCTCAAGATAAATTAATTCCTAATGATGTTTTTTTCGGTTTATGTATTGTTCTTGACGAAATTAAAGACCCCGGTAATCTTGGTACAATAATTCGTACAGCTGATTGGTTTGGTATTGAAAATATTATTTGCTCGGAAAACTCAGTCGATGTTTATAATCCAAAAGTGGTTCAGGCTACTATGGGTTCAATTACAAAAGTAAAAGTTTATTACACTCAATTGATTGAATTTCTGTCTTCAAAACCAAAGGAAATAAAGATTTTCGGAGCCGTGCTTGAAGGTGAAAGCATATATAAAAAACAATTAGCAGAAAATGCTCTGATTTTAATCGGTAACGAATCACAGGGAATTTCTAAAGAATTATTGCCATTGATTGATGAAAAAATTTC
>CAZBSL010000260.1:1196-4221 GCA_964494265.1 uncultured Bacteroidales bacterium | reverse complement strand
TCGGAAATATTTGGATTAGCAAGCCCAATTGATTTAAATATCGACACAACTTTTGTTTTTCTTGATGATTATTTTAATAATATTGAAAGAATTGATTCGGTAACTTGTGAAAAAAACAGAGGTTTAAGTTTATCGGATAATAATGAAATACTTACAATGATTTCTAATGATGAACTGCCGAAATTAACAGTCGTAAATTGTTGGATAAATGGAGTTCCATATTCATTGCTTGCAAAAAAATCTGAAAAGGAAAAAGTAAAATTGTCTTTTAATCCAAAAGCTGAAAATTATAAAACCGTGCAATTTGCCGGCGAAATGAATGGATGGAATCCAAATGCCGGTAATATGAAGAACACCAATGGAATTTGGGAGTCTAAAATTTTACTAAACCCCGGAACTTATCAATATCAATTTGTAACGGATGGAAATTGGAAACTTGATCCCAATAATCCCGATTCAATTGATAATAATGTTGGGGGTTTCAATTCTTTGCTAACTGTGGGTGGAAAAAATATTGACAAAACTCCAATTTTGTTTACCGAAAAAGTTTTAAAAAGAAAGGTGAAAATCGGATATAAAAATCAAGTCGAAGAGTTCATGATTTTTTGGCAGAATTTTAAGCTTCCATCAGATTTTTATAAAATAAATGAGAATACTGTTTTTATAAATATTCCCGACCAGGCAAAAAAATTAGAACGATCATATATTCGGGTTTGGGCTTTCAATGAAAATGGTGTTTCAAATGATATTTTAATTCCTTTAAAAAACGGAAAAATTATTCTGAAAGCTGAAACACTAAATCGTTTTGACCATCATTCAAATATTTTATATAATGCTTTCGTTGACAGGTTTAATAATGGAAATCCTAAAAATGACGAACCTGTCGATGACCCGGAAATTCTTCCAAAAGCGAATTATATGGGCGGAGATATTATTGGGATAACTCAAAAAATTAAAGATGGCTACTTTAATGATCTTGGAATTAATACAATTTGGATTTCACCGCTTGTTCAAAATCCAAAAGGAGCTTTTGGTTTATGGCCCGAACCACGGACAAAATTTTCGGGATATCATGGTTACTGGCCGGTTTCATTTACAAAAATCGACTATAGATATGGGACTTCCGACGAATTAAAAGAATTAGTTGAAACTGCTCACGAACACGGTTTGAATGTTTTATTAGATTTTGTAGCGAATCATGTTCATCAGGAGCATCCGGTTTATCAGAAGCATAACGACTGGGCAACAAACCTTTATCTTCCTGATGGTTCTTTAAACACCGAAAAATGGGACGAGCATCGTTTAACAACATGGTTTGATGTTTTTCTCCCGACTTTAGATCTTTCAAAACCGGAAGTAGTTGAAATGCTTACCGATTCGGCAATTTTTTGGTTAGAAGAATATAATCTTGACGGCTTCCGTCATGATGCCACTAAACATATTCCGGAAATTTTTTGGCGAACATTAACCAAAAAAATTAAAAGCCAAATAATGATTCCTCAAAAGAAAGTTCTTTATCAAATTGGTGAAACTTATGGAAATTCCGAATTAATCAGTTCTTATGTAAATTCAGGAGAACTAAATGCACAATTCGATTTCAATGTTTATGATGATGCTGTTGCAGTATTTGCCCATGATAATGAATCATTCGGCCGATTAAATACTTCGCTTGAAGAAAGCCTAAAATATTATGGAAATCATAACCTGATGGGATATATCACAGGAAATCAGGACCGTCCCAGATTTATTTCTCTTGCCGGCGGCGATCTTTCATTTAATGAAGACAGCAAACTTGCAGGTTGGACAAGAGAAATTGGTGTTGGAGATCCGATTGGGTATAAAAAACTTTCAAGCCTGACAGCTTTTCTGATGACAATTCCCGGAGTTCCGGTTATTTATTTCGGCGATGAAATCGGCGATCCGGGTGGTAATGATCCCGATAACCGAAGAATGATGCGTTTCGAGAATCTTAAAAAAGAAGAAAAAAAGGTAAAAGATATTGCTACTAAGTTAATTAAAATCAGAAAAAATAATTTAGAGTTTATTTTTGGAGATTTTGAAACCTTGCTTGTCTCAGATAATGTTTATTCTTACGCAAGAGCCTATTTTACCGATATTTCTGTTGTAATTTTTAATAATAGTAATATAGAAAATACAATTATCATAAAAATCCCCGAGAGATTTGAAGAAATAAAATTTAAAGCTAATTTCAATTCGGAATTTACATTAAACGGAACAGACTTAAATGTGAAACTTTCTGCTAATTCATTTGAAATATTATGCTCTAAATAATGTTGATTCCGGTATAAATAGCCGCGAATACGCTAATATTTATTCGCGTATTCGCGGCCATTTTATTATTGAATATAAAATAACTATTTAAATATAAATATATTAAAAAAATTCAAATCATGAAAAAAATTAGTAAAAATCCTTGTTTAAAAATTTCCCCAATCATCCTGATATTATTTATTTTACTTTTGCAAACTTCCTGCAATAACCAAAACAAAAAAATGAAAGATAAAAAACAAACAGCTACTAAACTGGTTCATCCTGAATGGAGTAAGAACTCAAATATTTACGAAGTTAATATTCGTCAATATACTCCCGAAGGTACTTTAAAAGCCTTTGAAAAACACTTGTCGCGACTAAAGCAAATGGGAGTTGATATGATTTGGCTTATGCCGATTCAACCAATTGGAGAGAAAAATCGTAAAGGAACTCTCGGCAGCTATTATTCTATAAAAGATTACATGGCAGTCAATCCTGAATTCGGAACGATGAAAGATTTTAAAGAACTTGTTGATAAGGCACATCAACTTGGAATGCATGTTATTATAGATTGGGTAGCAAATCATAGTGCATGGGACAATGAAATGATTGAGGAACATCCCGATTGGTACACAAAAGACTCAGCCGGAAATTTTGTTTCACCATTTGACTGGACAGATGTTGTTGATTTGAATTATGATAACGAAGAAATGAGGAAATATATGATAGATGCCTTGAAATTCTGGATAGTAGA
>CAZBSL010000260.1:0-1096 GCA_964494265.1 uncultured Bacteroidales bacterium | reverse complement strand
TTTACATCTAACCATGATGAAAATTCATGGAATGGAACCGAGTACGAAAGAATGGGTGACGGAGCTCTTACTTTTGCCGCATTCTCAGCTACAATTCCCGGAATGCCGCTTATTTATAGCGGTCAAGAAGCTGCCTTTAATCGAAGGCTTGAGTTTTTTGAAAAAGATCAAATTGACTGGGACAAATTTCAGCTTAATGATTTTTATAAAAAACTTCTTGCTCTTAAGAAAAACAATAAAGCCTTGTGGAACGGTACTTTTGGTGGAAAAATGATACGGATTCCAACATCAAATGATGAAGCGGTATTTGCTTTTACAAGGGAAAAAGATAGTGATAAAATACTTGCTATTTATAATTTTACGGATAAAGAACAAAATATAGTTTTATCCGGAGAAAATTATGTTGGAAATTATATTGATATTTTTAATGGAAAACAAAAAAGTTTTTCGGAAAATGAAGAAATTGAGTTAGGGCCTTGGGGATATTTTATTTTTGAAGAGAAATAAAACCTTCTGAATGAATTTCTTTTTAGTATTTGAGATTTTGATAAAAAAAAAGACGACTACAAAAAGCCGTCTTTTTTTTTATCATCTTTTAGGATTAATTCTGAACAAGATTTGGATTTACTTCCAACTCGCTTTTTGGAATTAAATAAAGTAATTTTCGATTATTCCATGGAAGCTCATAGTCTGAGATTTTTTCTCTTTCAAGACGTTTTTGGTTAAAGAAATTATCGCCTTCTAATGCAAGTTCTTTAGTTCTTTCATAATATATGCTTGTGGAATTCAATGTTACCAAAGGAGGCAATCCTGCTCTTAACCTGATAATATTGATATCACCTAAAGCAGTTATCCCTGCTACACTTGCTCCATTAAAAATAGATTCGCCTCTTGTAAGATATAATTCTGCTAGTCTTATAATCGGCACATTCATATATCTTTCATCAAATTTGGTACAGAACAATTTATCATTAACAATTTTAAATAATTGGGTATATCTTTTGTCATCCATCCCACCTGAAAATAAAAATATTTTGGCCAAAGTGTTGGAAGGAGAGAATTTTGCACCCTGAGCTTGTCGAAAATATCCGTTTAA
>CAZBSL010000259.1:1877-4241 GCA_964494265.1 uncultured Bacteroidales bacterium | reverse complement strand
CCGTTTCATCCTGAACTATGCACTTATAATTTTCTATCTGCTTTATAATTCAACGGGGCTTTGCCCCTTATTCCCGGTAAAACTTAGTGAAAATAATTATATTTTAGAGTAGGGGTCAATCCTTATAGTTAAGATATTTTCAAAAATCAGGGTATAATCTCCTTTTCTTACTTATATTATCCTTACTTTTGGAGACTTTTTTAATAAAAAAATCAAAATCAAAATATATTACAATAGATGTTTGATCCTAAATCTAATTATAAGAAAACCAGGAGTTCCGTTGGTTATATAAATCGTAAAGAAGCTACACAGGAAACCTACGATAAAATAGGTTTTATGTCGGGGCTTGAGGTACACCAACAGTTGAAAACAAAAAACAAACTTTTTTGTCGTTGTCCGGCAGGTGTTTATCAAAAAGCTGATCAATACGACGCCGAAGTTATCCGGCACATGAGGCCAACCTTAAGCGAATTGGGCGAATATGATGGTACGGCACTGATGGAATTTAAAACACGTAAGGAAATAGTTTACAGAGTTAAGCACGAAACCACTTGTACATACGAAGTTGATGATACACCACCCTTCCCAATTAATAAAGAAGCTCTTGAAATTGCCATAGAAATTTCAGAACTTTCAAAACTAAACATAGTCGGAGAGGTGCATATTACACGAAAACAATATTTGGACGGTAGTATTCCAACCGGTTTTCAACGTACCGGAATAATCGGCGTTGAAGGTGAGATTCAATTGAAAAATAAAAAAGTAAGATTAATCCAATTGAGCCTTGAAGAAGATTCGTGCCGCGAAGTTTCGGATATTGGCCACGTCAGAATTTATCGTACCGATAGACTCGGCATGCCTTTGATTGAAACCGTTACATATCCCGATTGCGTTAATCCCAACGAGGTAAAAGAAGCCTGTGATTATATAAGATTTTTAAATCGTAGCACCGGAAAAGTAAGAACCGGAATTGGAGCCGGAAGGCAGGATGTAAACGTTAGTTGCCGGGGCGGTTCACGTGTCGAGATAAAAGGCGTTGCTCATATAAAATGGATACCCGAACTAACTCACATCGAATGTTTCCGCCAATGGGCTTTGTTGAAAATAAAAGATATTCTACTGAAAAAAATTAAGAATACCGAAGAATGGAAGATGAAATACGAAACCTTGAAATTCCATTCTTATAATTTCAATTATCAGCCTTTGCGTGATGCCAAGAAATTAAGACATAAAATAATTGCTGTTAATTTGCCTGATTTTAAAGAAATTTTGTCGCATTTTACACAGCCCGAAATAATATTTGCCAGCGAAATCACCGACAGATTAAAAGTTATTGCCTGCTTAGAAAAACCGAATATGACACATTCGGAAGCTCTTGAGCCTGTAATAAACGAAAACGATTTTTCGGAAATTAAAAAAATTCTGAATGCCGATGAAAACGATGCTCAAATAATTTTTTGGGGGCCGGAAGAGGACATTAAAACGGCATTGGAAACAATTGAAGAGCGTTGCAAGATGGCTTTTGAGGGTGTGCCAAACGAAACACGTAAATCTTTTGAAGATGGAACCACAATTTTTGAAAGAGTTTTGCCCGGAGCCGATCGCATGTATCCTGACACAGACTCTCCACCTATCCCTCTCGAAAACAATTATATTGAGGAGATAAGCAAAAACCTTCCATCTGATATTATTGATAGATATAAACAAATGAAGCAATGGAGGATTCCTGAAGACACCTATACTTTTATTTTTAAGAAGAATTTGTTTCCCCTTATCGAAAAAATCGTTGAGCAATTGGATATAAATCCGCGTTTTGTCGGGACGTTTCTCGGACAAAATTTTAAGTTTGTTGAAGGGCATTATAAATCGGGAAAGGGATTCGATTATGAAAAAATATTCGATCTTTTTAAATTTCTCAAGGACACTAAAATCGATTTCCGATTAGCCGGAGAAATGATCCCTGTCATTTACGAGCATCCCAAAATGGACTTTAATTCGATTTTAACAAGTATTAATTTCAAAAAGATTCCTGAAGATGAAATCACTTCAAAAATTCCGTTTTTGAAAAAGAAATTTTCGGAAATCAGGAAATCAGACAAAAAAGAAAATGAAATTAACTGGATTATGGGACAACTTCATAAAATTGCTTGTGGTAATATTTCGTTAAACAAATTGTATACAATTATTTCTAATGGGAAATGATAATGCAGTTTATACTAATAAAAAAATTGAATTATATCAATTTGAAAATTAATGATTTTATCATATAAAATATTTTTTTGTTATGGGAAATTTTAGTTTACAAATGCGCTTTTCTTTTTTATCTGTCTTCGGATTAATACCCTCAACTTCAAAAATTGAAGA
>CAZBSL010000259.1:0-1777 GCA_964494265.1 uncultured Bacteroidales bacterium | reverse complement strand
ACTTGAAAAATTTGTTACTTCCGATGAATTTCAAAAAACTAAGGAAAGAATAAAATCCCATACATTTCAAAAAACCGAAGAGTATAAAAAACTTCTGAATTATAAATCCTTAAAGAAATCATATGGATTTAAAAACTATTATAAAGTTCTTGAATCAGCCAATTATCAAAATTACAAAACTGTTCAAGATTCTAAGGATTTAACAAAATATCAAGAACTTAAAAAACTCATTGAATCAAAAGCGTTTGAGAAATTGAAGGAATCGGGTACGGCAAAAGAATTTAAAAAATCAAAAGAATTCGAGAAATTTCAGGAGTATAAAAGATTAAATAAGTCTGGCTCTATTGCGAAATACCGGAAATTTAGCAAATCGAAAAGTTTTGAGGAGTTTAAAAAACTTCACAATTCAAAAGAATTACAAGATTTTGAAGCTTTAGGAAAGTTTGTTAATTCGAAAGAATTTAATGATTTAAAAGAAAGGATTAAGGCTCAAACATTTAAGGCATCCGAAGAATATAAAAAATTACTCGAATACAAAAGACTGAAAAAAATAAAAATCATTAAGGATTATTATAAACTAAAAAAGTCACCTAAATTTTCTTTATTCAAAGAAATTGATGGATCGAAAAAGTTACAAAATTTTGAAAATTTAAAAACCTTTATTGTTTCCGATGAATATAAAAAAGTCGAGAAGTATATGAAGGATAAAAAGAAATTTGAGAAAACCGAAGATTATGCACGATTCCGGGAATACAAAAAACTTAAAAAACTAAAACACATAAAGGATTATTATAAATTAGAAAAGTCACCTAAATTTTCTTTATTCAAGGAAATTGACGGATCTAAAGAATTACAAAATTACGAAACCCTTAAAAAATTCATAGCTTCCGATGAATTCAAAAAAGTCGAGAAGTATATGAAAGACAAAAAGAAATTCGAGAAAACCGATGAGTTCGCCCAATTTCTGGAATATAAAAAACTGAAAAAATCCAAACAGATAAAGGAATTTTATAAACTTCAAAAGTCGAAAGAATTTGATGAGCTAAAGGAGTGGAAAATTACCTTCGAAGATGATTTTGATTCAAAAAAACTTGACACCGAAAAATGGATGACAAAATATTATTGGGGTCAGGAATTAATGAATGCCGGATACTCGCTTTCGACAGATGAACAAAGTTTTACGGACGAGAAGAATTTTGAAATATCTGATAGCGTTTTGAAAATTTTAACAAAAAAAGAAAAAGCCAAGGGATTTGTCTGGGATTTAAATATGGGTTTTTTCATGAAAGATTTTGATTATACTTCAGGGCTTTTGAGTACCGGAAAAAGTTTTAGGCAAAAGCATGGAAGGTTTTCGGCAAAGATCAAACTTAATTCCGAAAAAGGTGTTTATCATGCATTTTGGATGGTTTCTGATAAACTGTTACCCCAAATTGATATTTTAAAATTATCGGCTCAGGGTAAACTTCAAATGAGCAAGCATAGCGAAAATTCGTCTAAAGATCAAAACAAAAAACAAACTTTTTCACTTGGAGGCTCAAAATTTTGTAATAAATATTTTATCTACACCCTCGAATGGAATCAGGATGAAATAATTTGGAAAATAAACAATAAAATTGTCGGGCGTCTGAATTCGGATATACCCGATATTCCGATGTATTTAATGTTGAATTCAGGAATTGAAAAAAGCTCTAATCCGGCAAAACTTCCTGTAAGCATGGATGTTGATTGGGTTAGGTGTTATCTTAAAGTCAACGAAAATGAAAAATAATAAATC
>CAZBSL010000258.1:2265-4280 GCA_964494265.1 uncultured Bacteroidales bacterium | reverse complement strand
CCTTTTTTGTTTTTTTATTATTTGAAATATATTGAACACTAATGGCACAATTGAATCGGATTAAGACAGATAAAAATCAGCTAAATCTGCTGGAAAACATTATGCAAATGAAAAAAACCATATTTCTTTTATCAATCATAATTTTAATAGCTTTATCAGGCTTCTCACAAAAACTATCCAAAGCACCGCTTTCTCCCGATTTCATTAACTTCATGGAAAAAGAAAAATCAGGAGAGATTATCACCGAAACTGAAGAAGGTTATAGATTAGGGGGCGTCCCACCTCCACTACAATTAGTTTTCTCAAAAGAACATAAACCTGTGTCGAAAGATTTTGATCCTGTTTACGATATGAGAACAAACGGCCGTTTAACACCTGTTAAAAGTCAGGGATCATGCGGCTCTTGCTGGGCATTTGCTTCAATGGGATCAGTCGAATCGCAATGGATAGTCTCCGGTTATGGGGAATACAATCTTTCTGAAAACAATCTGAAAAATTGCAGCGGTTTTGATTGGGGCCCTTGCTATCAGGGAAATCATTTTATGACAACAGCATATTTTGCAAGAGGATCGGGCCCAATCCTGGAAGTTGATGACCCTTATGTTGACGATCCACAGGATTGCCTGACCGGACTCACACCCAATGCTTTTGTTCTTAACGCAATATATTTCCCTAATGATATTGATATAATTAAACAGGCACTTTTAGATTACGGAGGACTTTACACTATGTTTTATTGGAGTGATAGTTATTATAATTCAAACGATTACACATATAATTATACAGGTTCACCAAATGAAAACCACTGCGTGGTTATAGCCGGGTGGGACGACACAAAAGTAACTGCCGGAGGAACAGGTGCATGGATAATTAAAAACTCATGGGGAACATCATGGGGCGAAAACGGTTTCTTTTATATTTCATATAACGACCATAGCATTTTAAGGTATAATTCAAACTGGCCGATAAAAACCAATTACTCATCAAATACTCAAATATACTGCTATGATGAACTTGGAAATTATTCGGCTATGGGATATAACGATCCTACCGGCTATGGACTGGTGAAATATATTTCTACCGAAAAACAAAACTTATTGCAAGTTGCAACATATGCTCATGGCAGCAATACACAAATTGACATTGAAGTTTTTGATGATTTTGATGGTTCAGAGCTTTCAAATCCCTTAGGGTCGATAATGAATCAAATTTGCGAGTTTCCGGGTTATTATTCTTTTGATCTTGAATCAGATGTGCCAATTGTATTAGAAGCAGGTGAAGATTTTTTTATTAAAGTAAAATATTTTGTGCCCGGAACTGATTATCCTATCCCTATCGAGGATACAATTCCTACGTATGCAAGCCCGGTTATTGAGACGAATGTTTCATGGATAAGTGGAACAGGTGAGCCGGAAAGTTGGTATGCTGTGGGAGCACAAAATCCGTATTGGCCTGTTGATCTTTGTATAAATGCTCTTGCCGAAAATATTCCGAATATTACCTTGTCGCTTACCGCAGGATATAATTTTGTTTCTTCGAATATAATTCCAAATGAGGCGGATATGCTCACGGTATTAGAAAATATTTTGAACGATAATCTGAGTTTTGTAAGAAATTCGGATGGATACATGATTCAAAAAATCGGGCCAAATTGGGTAAACGGAATAGGTGATTGGGTTTCTACAGAAGGCTATTTAATTAAAATGAGCTCAGCGGATTCGTTCACTATCGAAGGAAACTTGATTGATCCTTTAACACCAATTGAACTGGAATCCGGATATCAGTTTGTAAGTTATTTGCCTGAACAACCTCTGAACGCTTTAATTGCACTTGAAAGTATTTTGGATAATCTTCAATTTGCAAGAAATACAGCAGGGCATATGTTGCATAAAATTGGTGAAACCTGGGTAAACGGTATTGGCGACATGACACCCGGCGAAGCCTATATTATCAAAATGAATAATTCTGATACCTTAATCTATAATTTTGAATTAGCAAAAAATTAAGAGCAATTC
>CAZBSL010000258.1:0-2165 GCA_964494265.1 uncultured Bacteroidales bacterium | reverse complement strand
TTATTTTGTTCTTTCTTCAACACGAAATTTTGTATTTGAAACGGGATATATCAATTCGTCTGCTGCATTCATTTTAATTAAATATCCTTCTCCCGGAATCAGATTGCCGATGCTATTAACCCAATTAGGTCCTATTTTCCGAAGCATAAATCCCTCAGTATTGCGAACAAAGTTAAGATGGCCTAAGATATTTGAAAAAGCAATCTGTGCATCAATCGAATGATCAGGCAAATAACTTACTAATTGGTATCCTTCGGATAATTCTATATTCGTTTGCGGATTTATTTCAGTTCCTTCGATCTGTAAAATATCATCTTCATTCATTTTAAACAAATAAGCTTCAACTGTTTGCCAATCACCGATTCCGTTTACCCATACAGGCCCGATTTTTCGGAGCATTTGGCCCGAAGTGCTTCTGACAAAATCAATGTTTTCTAAATTATTCTGTAAAACTTCCATCATATCCGGATAATCCGGAACAATTCGTGACGACACAAAGGAATACCCCGAATTCAATTGGATTTGCTGACTTGCCGGAGGCAGTGTAGTCGTAATATAATTCTCTTTAATTTTAGTGGATGTAAAATTATTTTCATCTGTAATGGTCAAAGATACAGTATAAATTCCTGCATTCTCATAAATATTAAAAGGATTTTGTAGTGCTGATGTTTTTCCGTCACCAAAGTCCCAATCCCATTCTATTATTGGTGCGGTTCCTTGAGTTGATAAGTCAGTAAAGCCAACTTCCATAGGAGCAAAACCGGCAGTTGTATCAGCAATGAATTCCGCTATAGGTGAAATAAATGTATTTTCAATCCTGATAATCATACCGCTTCCATCTTCAGTTACAAATATTCTTCCATCTTCATCAATTATTACATCTTCGATATTATAAAATCCTGTTGCAAAAGTGGATGTAATTCCCATTGAATCAACCAAAGAAAGCCTCCCATTCCCATTCCCGAGATCTTCTTCAACCACAAATAAAGGGAAAATTCCTCCGGGCATGAATCTAAGCCCTTCACAAGCTGTCAGGCCCGAACATAGTAGCGAACGCAATCCGCTTTCACTATCTATTGAAAAAACACTATTATCAGTTCCTGTTCCCGAAGCCTCGTTACAAACGTAAACCATACCACTTTTATGAATCGTAATACCCGAATAACTCCAAAACCAAATTGAAGTCTGGATATATTCCGGTTCACCGCTATTATGTATTTGAGTAAGGTGAGTAATATAATCGAAGGGATTGCTCACAAATTGCACATTTGATTCTGTAATCATCACTTCGCTATTTGCATTAACAGCTACTCCTTCAGGAGCATCTCTGTTGCTTGCAATAATATTAGTATTGCCATTAATATCCACACAAAATACATTGCCGTTTTGGATATCCTCAGCAACATAAAGATTTCCATTTGTGTCGAAAGCAATACCTTCGGGTGAGCTAAATCCCGATGCGTAAGTTGTAATTGTTCCGTTTTCGGCAACCTCAGAAACTGAACCGGCATATTCCTGAGCAACATAAAGTAGTCCTTCGGGAGATAAAGCAAGGCCATCAGGGCCTGATAAATTAACAGCATGAACAAAGGCTTTATAATTTCCAGGAAGCTGAATGCGTGGAAGAGAATCTCCAACAGCACTTAATGAAGGAATTAGAAATTTTGGGTTATCTTGATTATCAACCTTTAATATCAATAATGAATCAGGTTTTTGTAAATCAAATATTATTGAATCATTAAATCCGATTATTTTTGTTTTGTCTAATCTGTTATTTATTAAATTATCAATATTAAAATCCTGTGATTGAATAAAGTTAAGAATTAGTAATTGCAAAAGAACAAAAATTGTGATTTTTTTCATAGGTCTAAAAATTAACCAAGTAAGCGATATAAGAAAGAATAAGGAAAAAGGGATGTAATATGTCAATTAAAATCATGTGTGTTTCATCCTTTGTGTTTTTACTTGATAAAATTAATTACACAAAAATAATATTTACTAAGAAATCACTAAGCAAAATAAATGGTAGAAAAATAAAAACGATGGTGATTTTTAATAGTATTTTTTCATTAAAAAAATTTTCATATAAAAAATTTGCTTACATTTGCTTGGAAAGGAAAATTTAGCTTTTTAATAAACGATTGAAGACCACTAAAAGTCAGTAA
>CAZBSL010000257.1:0-4385 GCA_964494265.1 uncultured Bacteroidales bacterium | reverse complement strand
TAAGCGGAGATTTTTTATGCGAAGCTATCAATTGTTCCAGTACTTTTATCTTGTCTTGAAATTTTCCTAAAGCACCTAAAGCTAAAGCTTTTTGATATAATGCATAGTCAGTATCAACAGCCTGAATTTTTATTGCATCATCATAATATCTGATTGCATCATTGAATTTTTTATTAATAAAATACGAATCGCCAATTCGCAAATATGCATCATTTAGCATTCTTTCGTCCGAAATATTTTTTTTGTCAACAAAATTCCGGAACGAAGCAACAGCATTATTATAATCTTTTAAATTAAAATATGCATATCCCAAATCATAATGAGCAATAGGATAGATATCGAATTTGGCTGTTCCGGGTTTCTTAATAAAATCCCTGAAATATTTTATAGCTTTATCATAGTTTTTCAAATGATAATATGCATCTGCAATCCAAAACAACGACTTTGACGTTAATGATTTGATTTTTCCAATTGATTGCGATTGAGTAAAATATTTGATTGCTTCGCTAAATTTATTTTGATTGAAAAATTCTATGCCCCTGTAAAACGAAATCTTTTGATATTCTTTTAATTGCTCCGGTGTTTTATTTTTAATTTTTTCAAACCATACAAGAGCTTGTTTATAGTTTTTTGTTGTTAAAACAAGTTCGAAAATATATCCATAGGCTTCATCGCTTCGGGAAGAATTCGGGTAATCAGCAATGTATTGCTCTAATAAAGGAATTGCTTTATTATAAGGATTATACTTGCTTTCCATGCTAAGTTTTGCATAATTAAAAAGTGCATCTTCAGTAATTTGCGGATTAAAAGGAAGCATGTAGGCGGCATAAAATTCATTAGCTGCAAACTCTTTCTGATTTGTTTTCAGGTAAGAATCGGCGAGGTGGTAATGGGCATTTTGAGCCAGAGAATCCTCTTTTGAAGTAAGTCTCTGGAATTGCTTTATAGAATTTTCGTAGTCTTTATTTTTGTAATAAGTAAAAGCAAGGCGATAAATACTATTTCTGTTCAATCTTTTCTTCGATTTATTTTTGTTATATTCGAGGTATGGAAGGGCTTTTTCGAAATCGTCGGTTTTAAAATAAGTATCGCCAATCATAGCTGCTATTTCAGCTTTTCTTTCTTTTTCAGATTCTTCGAAAAGTTGAGGTGCAATTTCCATTAATTTTTGATAATCAGCCTTGGAATAATGAATTTGAGCAATATAAAAAGGGACAATTTCCCGATATTCCCTATCCTTGCTAAGCTTTTGGAAACCAATTAAGGCCGTATCATATTCGCCATCAAGATAAGAAAGATGAGAATAATAATAATTTGCTGAAGGTGTATATTCGCTTTCGGTTAAAATAACTTCCGAAAATCCTTTTTTCGCCAATTCGTTTTCTTCCATCATCAAAAAACAATAAGCCGTGTTAAAACAGAAAGCCGGAATTTCGCCATCATTTAGCTCTGATTTTTCAACTTTATTATACCATTCAATTGCTTTTTTATATTTTTTGTTTCGGAAATATAAATTAGCAAGCGTAAAACAAGCATTCTGTAGCTTAGAGCTTTCGGGATGGTTATTTATAAATTCATGTAATTTGAAACCGGCATTTTTGTTATATAATTTGTAAGCACAAATTGCATCATAATATTCGGCATTAGTTCTCATTTCCGATTCCTCGGTTTTTATAGCATCAATTACTTTTGAAAACATTTCTTGGGAAGCCGAATATTTTTCTTTATTAAAAAGCTCATTTGCAAGCCTGTAATTAGCCTGAGGATTGTCATAAACAGCAGTTTGTTGACCGAAGGCCGTTTGAACATTAATTGAAAAAAATAAAATAATAACACTAATTATTAATAAGAATTTTTTCATTTGGGTTAATTTGATTTTTGCTTGATGGAAATTGCTGCTAAACATTATTATCTCTTTTAAAAATAATGACATAATTCTATTTGTTCGACACATGTCGGATTTTTTTATTTTAAATAACAAAAGTAAAGATTAAACAATAAAGAATTTTGTATTAATTCACAACTTATTAACAGCTTATTTTTAATAAACATAACGGACGAAAGATTAAGTTATTTTAATTTCAATTGAGTTTAAATAATTTTACGTTTATAAAACGAATGAACAATTAATTATACTACAATTTTTAGAAAAAATAAGCACTTTCTTTTCATATTTTTGCAAAAAATTTCAAAAAAGTGAATAAAAGTATTTTCAAACTTGCTGTTCCTAATATTATCAGCAATATTACCGTTCCTATGCTTGGTTTGGTTGATCTTGCCATTCTCGGCCATCTTGAGTCGGAGGTTTATATTGGTGCAATTGCGTTGGGAAGTTTGATTTTTAATTTCATTTATTTCGGTTTTGGTTTTTTGCGAATGAGTACCAGCGGTTTCACGGCTCAGGCTGTCGGAAAAAACGACAAAAAGGAAGTAATTTTAGTTTTATCAAGATCGCTTTTCACAGCTTTCTCGGGTAGTTTTTTAATATTATTATTGCAAATACCCATTGCTTTTATAAGTTTTAGCCTGATTGAGGGAAGCCCCGAAGTGGAACTTCTGGCAAGAGAATATTTCTTTATAAGAATTTATGCGGCACCTGCAACCCTCGGCTTGTTTGCACTAAGTGGCTGGTTTCTTGGAATGCAAAATGCAAAATTTCCAATGATTCTGGCTTTGATAATTAATGTTTTAAATCTCGGGCTTAATCTCTTTTTTATTTACGGACTTGGAATGAAATCAGATGGTGTGGCATGGGGTACTTTAATTGCGCAATATGCCGGTTTTATTTGTGGCTCAATACTTTTTTATCGCTATTATAAAAAATATATCGCTTTTTGGAACCGGAAAGCAATGCTGCAATTTGAAGCGATAAAGAAATTTGTTGTAGTAAACCGCGATATTTTGATTCGTACAATTTTACTTTTATTTGCGATTTCATTTTTTACGGCACAATCGGCAAAAATTGGTGATACGACTTTAGCTGTAAATACTTTACTTTTTCAATATTTTTTTATTTTTTCTTATTTGATCGATGGTTTTGCCCATGCTGCCGAAGCTCTTGTCGGGAAATATTTCGGAGCAAAAGATTTCAACACCCTTAAAAAAATCATTAGACGGATATTCCTTTTCGGATTTATTATAAGTTTAATATTTACTGTGATTTATATTTTTGCCGGCAAATATTTATTATTTATTTTAACCGATAATGAAAAAATAATAAATCAGGCAGCCGATTATTTGATTTGGGTGGGAATAATTCCGGTGATAACATTTGCAGCATTTTTGTGGGATGGAATTTTTATTGGTGCCACAGCAACCTCACAATTACGAAATGCAATGATTATTTCAACTCTGTTAATATTTCTGCCTGCTTATTTTTTGACTTATCAAAGTTTTGGAAATCATGGCTTGTGGTTTTCACTAATTCTTTTTATGGCTTCGAGAAGCGTTATTTTAACAATTTTTTATAAAAACAAAAAAACAAATTTTATATCCAAACCAATTTTAATTCAATAAAATCATTGGCCAAAATAAATATTTCAACAATTATTTATAGTTTTATCAAAAATAATAATCCTTATATAATGGAAAAAATAAAATCAATTACTTTAAGAAGATACGATGAAATTACCGAAGATTCAAACCCCGATTTAAAGGAGATGCCTTGTAAAAAAATAAATTTACAAGAACTTGATAAATTTGGGAATACTTTAAAGGATATAAAATATGATGATCTTGAGGACGTTGAGGAAATCATCGAAAATATTTATAATGAGAAAGGGAAGCTGATTGAGGAAAAAATATTTATTAGTGAAAAAGAACTTGCAGAAAGAAGAACTTATAAGATTGATGAAAACGGAAAAATTTTAAACGAATTCACTCATTATCTCGACGAGAGTATAGATACGCTTTTATATGAATATGATGAAAACGGAAATGTATTTAAAAAAACTTTGACAGATTCGGATGGGCAGCTTGAAAGCAAGGAGTTATTTAAATATAAAAACGGGAAAGAAATCAGCTATGTTTTTTATAATGAAAATGATGATATTATTGTTGAAAGAATTAGCGGCTATGATAGCTCAGGAAACTTACTTCGCATTGTTTATTCAAATTTGGAAGATGATGAAAAATACAGGATTGAAAATACCTATGCTAGTGAAAATAAATTAATTGAAGCTCTGAAATTTAATGGGAATGATGATCTGGTTGAAAAAATTTCATACAAACATGATGAGAACGGACGTGTTGTAGAAATTATTGCTGAAAATCAAAACCAAAACAGCATAAGTTCTTTTAAATATGATGACAACGGAAATGTAATCGAACAAAAAGAAATGAATAATGACGAAACATTAAATCATTTTATTGAAAGAGAATTTGAT
>CAZBSL010000256.1:0-4392 GCA_964494265.1 uncultured Bacteroidales bacterium | reverse complement strand
GAATTTTTAATTTTATCAAAATTCAATTTGGGAAGAATTATTTCGGCAACCGATGAAATTGGATTATAAAGAAGAGAATTATCACGAAGTTTATTTGAAATAATATTCTGATTATGGTCAAAACCATTTATAATATAAATAATTATGCTTAAAATAAACACAGCTTTCAAAATCCCGAAGAATGAACCTGCAAGTTTATTAATAAATCCAAGCAATATAATATCAATAAATTTTTCTAACATTTTACCGATTGCGAACACAGCCACAACTACAACAATAAATGTCAATGCAAATGATATAATCGACATGTATTTTTCACCAACATTAAACATATCACGCAAGAAATCGGCAGCATAATCGGAAAAATAATATGCTAAATAAACACCGAGAATTAAAGCAAGTAAGGAAGTTAATTCGATGATCAAACCTTTTTTGAAGCCTTTATATGCTAACCAAATTATTGGAATAATTAAAATTATATCAAGGAAGTTCATTTTTCAGATTGTAAATTATTAAGAATAAAAAAATATTGTCGGCTTTATTTGAAACATAGAGTGTAAAAAATTTCGCCACAGATTTACAGATTAAATAATTATTTTTTACAATGAATATTTCTGTTTTTATTATTTGAAAAGTTTATCTGTGAATCAGTGACCTTTTATTTTCATTACTTATTTTATCATATAGAATCTTACTTTTTTAATCGCCTTGTCAGCTCGGTTGCAAAAATAAAATCATTTAATTCTTTATTTTGAGATTTCATAACATTCTGATTATCTCCACTCCACCATAGTTCGCCATCGTTTATAAAAACAATTTTCTCGCCTATTTCGAGTACTGAATTCATATCATGAGTATTAATAACTGTCGTAATTTGATATTCGTGAGTTATTTCACTAATCAGATTATCAATAACACCTGATGTCATGGGATCGAGTCCGGAATTTGGTTCGTCGCAAAATAAATATTTGGGCTGCAAAGATATTGCTCTGGCAATGGCAACACGTTTTACCATTCCTCCGCTTAATTCCGATGGAAAAAGTTTATTTGAATTTTCAAGATTTACTCTTTTTAAACAAAAGTTAACCCTTTCTAATTTTTCTTCTAATGACTTTTTAGTAAACATCGACAATGGAAACATAACATTTTGCTCGACTGTCATTGAATCAAATAAGGCTCCGCCCTGAAAAAGCATTCCCAATTCTTGCCTGACTTCTTTCTTTTCTTTAAAAGACATATTTGAAAAATTGCGATCATCGAAGAAAACATTCCCTTCATCAACATCGTATAAGCCAACTAAACATTTCATTAAGACAGTCTTACCCGATCCGCTTCTACCAATTATCAAGTTAGTAATCCCTTTCTCGAATTGAACGGAAATATTTTTTAAAACTTCTTTTTCGCCAAAAGATTTAGAAATATTCACTGCTTCAATCATGAAAGTAATAATTGAGTTAAAATTAAATTAAAAAGAATTATAAAAATACTGCTGTAAACGACTGCTTTTGTGCTTGCTCTACCAACTTCCAACGCTCCACCATTGGTATAATATCCAAAATATCCCGATATTGAGGTAATAATAAAGGCAAAAACAACGGTTTTTATCAAAGCATAAAATATTGTATAAGCTTCAAACCAATATCTTAATCCGGAAACATAATCTTCAGAAGTAACCAGTTGTGTAACAATGCATGCAAGCCAGCCACCAAAAAGTCCCATAATTATGCTCAACACAATTAAAATAGGGTTGTAGAGGACAGCAGCAGTAATTTTAGGTAGCATTAAATAATTTGGTGGATTTATTCCCATGATTTTGAGAGCATCAATTTGTTCGGTAACTCTCATCGTCCCGATTTCTGAAGCAATTCTTGACCCGATTTTTCCGGCAAGTATCAAACTGACTATAGTTGGTGAAAACTCAAGCACCATAGATTGTCGGGCAGTAAAGCCGACCATAGTCATCGGAATCAACGGGCTATCAATATTATAAGCTGTTTGAATTGCAACAACTGCTCCCATAAAAATCGAAATAATTGCCACAATTCCAAGAGAATCGGTGCCAAGACTTTGAAATTCAGCAAATAATTGTTTTCTGAAGATTTTTCCTTTGTCAGGCCTTTTAAAGACCCTGAGCATTAATAAAATATATCTTCCTATTGGCTTTAACATAAATTATTCCGCTAATGAAATATTTCCGCTAATTTAGCGATTATTTATTAAACTAATGAAATTTGATTACAAATTTGAATTAATATTTTAAATATTTCTAAATTTAAGTAATGAAGAAAGCATTATCCGTTTTTATTAAAATAAAGAAAATTACTGTTTTAACTTTGTTGGGATTTGCAATCTTAGCTTTTTTTTCATCATGTTCAGCAAGTAGAAATAGTCGAAAAAAAAGAAAATGCACAGATTGCTCCCGATGGTCCTCCATTGAAACCGCAAAACCAAATTTCAAGAATTTGAAACTATTTACAATTTATGAAAAGTTTTATGGTTAAATGCTTATATTGTTTATTGGAAAAGGATATTTTGCGTTTTTTTTGCGACCCTAACGCTTAATAAAACAAATCATTAAGAATATATTTTAATGAACTTAAAACTAATTAAGCTCTAAAATAATTATGATAAGTGATATAGAACTTCTTAAAAAATACCTGCCTGAAAAATCTGTCGAACAGGTTTTTGAGTGGATTAAGTTTTATAAGATCCGGTTAAAAATCACTAAGCAACGCTCAACGAAACTTGGTGATTATAAACCGCCTATATTAAAACCTTTTCATCAAATTTCTGTTAATTATAATTTAAATTCTTATTCGTTTTTATTAACCTTAACTCACGAAATTGCTCATTTGATTGTTTGGGAAAAATTCAAAAACAAAGTGAAACCTCATGGTAATGAATGGAAACAGGAGTTTAAACTTTTAATGAAACCATTTGTGCAAACAAATATTTTTCCGGATGATTTGGATCAGGTAGTCATTAATTATCTCAAAAATGCTAAGGCCTCAAGTGGTTCCGACCTTAAACTTACACGACAATTAAGAACATATGATAAAAATAATCACTCCACACTTATTTTGGAAGACTTGCCTATTGATTCGATTTTCAGAATAAATAATGGTATGAAATTTAAAAAAGGTGAAAAACTGCGAAAAAGATATGCTTGTATTTGTTTGAATAACAATAAAAAATACTTAATCAATCCTTTGGCGGATGTTATGGTTGAGTAAAGTGAACTCTTATCCTTTAAACTTTACACTTTGATTTTTAGCCTTTAAATTCTAACCTTACCATGTTCCCCAATCTTAATTTTCAAAAAACTTCATTAATGTTTACACTTAAAAGCTACAGAGATAATAATTATTGATAACTTTGTAAGATGTCAGGAAACACAATTGGAAAAATATTTAAGTTAACCACTTTCGGCGAGTCGCATGGAGTGGCAATAGGTGGAATAATTGACGGAATGCCGTCAGGAATTGCAATAAACAGGCAATTTATTCAAAATGAAATTAACCGGCGAAGAACCGGACAATCGGCAATTAGCAGCCAAAGGAAAGAAGAAGACACAATTGAAATTCTTTCCGGAATTTTTGAAGACAAAAGCACAGGAACACCCATTGCTTTTCTGCTTAGAAATAAAGATCAAAAATCATCAGATTACGATCATTTAAAAGATGTTTTTCGTCCTTCGCATGCCGATTTCACTTATCAGGCAAAATACAAACATCGCGATCATCGTGGTGGTGGAAGAGCATCCGCTCGGGAAACTCTTGCAAGAGTGGCTGGTGGTGCTTTCGCCAAAACTTTTCTTAAAACCATAGGAATAACAATTACAGCCTATGTTTCGCAGATTGGCAACATCGGACTTGAGAATAAACCCGATAATTCAGATTTACAAAAAATCGAGAACTCGGAAGTGCGTTGCCCGGATACTGAAACCTCCGAAAAAATGATTCGCCATCTTGAAAAAATTAAAGCCAAAGGCGACACCTGCGGAGGGATAATCAATTGTATAATTTCAGGTTGCCCGCCGGGTTTGGGAGAGCCTGTTTTCGACAAATTACATGCCGATCTGGCAAAAGCCATCATGAGTATTAACGCTGCAAAAGCTTTTGAATATGGTGCAGGTTTTGCTTCTGCTGCTATGAAAGGCTCCGAACACAATGATAATTTCGTTTTTAAAAACAATAAAATTTCAACCGAAACCAATAATTCCGGTGGAATACAAGGAGGCATTTCGAATGGTGAAGACATTTTTTTTAGAGTAGCCTTTAAACCTATTCCAAGCATAATGAAAAAACATAATGTAATTGATAAAAACGGAAAAATTCTTTCGATCGAAGGAAAAGGCCGCCACGATATTTGCCTTGCTCCGAGAGCAGTCCC
>CAZBSL010000255.1:0-4403 GCA_964494265.1 uncultured Bacteroidales bacterium | reverse complement strand
ATTGCAACCAGAACAGGAATAAATTTTGTTTTCATAGTTTGTGTGTGTTTTTAATTAACAATTAATTTTTAGTTTGTGTTTCAATACAATACTGCATACTTTATGCCACTTTACTAATGTGTTTTGTATTAAATATATAAATGATTTTTAATAGAAGTTTTAATTAATAATTAGTCGAAAATGAACAGTTAGTGTCCTTATACGAACACTTATTAATGCTTGTATGATAAGTGTTTATATGTATGCTTTTATATAAGACTTATTTTTTTTGTAAAAGGTTACCTTATGAAAAAAAAATATAGTTTAATCAGCTCTAAAAAATTTGATAACTTTGGCAGGTTTTGAAATATATAATTAAAGAATGCCAAAAAACAAGCAAAAGAAAATCGCAGTAATAGGTTTCGGCGCTGCGGCAATAGGATTTATTGAAAAGATAATAAATTCAGGATACGAAGTTCACGTATTTGAAAAAAGTAAAGATATTTATTCTTCAAGTATTTCGGGCATACGTGCTGATGGAAAACTCTTTGTTTCAAAGGAAATGGGAGGTGATCTGGAAATTGATATAAATTTACAAAAAAAACTTGTCGATTATTATATCAGCCACACTGGAAACGGAAATGTTGAAAGGGGTAGTTCATTCACAAATTCCAAATATTATAAAACCTTTTATCAAAAAGGATTTCAGCCTATTTCTTCCGATTTCTATCATCTCGGAACTGACCAATTGAAAGAAGTTCTTTTTAATATTTTTTCAGCTTTTCAAAAACATAAAAACTTACATTTTCATTTTGGGAAAAATATAACAAATATTGAAATCATTAATGATCTTGTAAAAATTAATGATAGCGATATTTTTGATTATGCTATTGTTTGTGTCGGAAGAAGTGGGCATAAACTTACAAAAAATATTACAAAAAAATATCCTCAACTCATTCTTGACAACACAAAAGTTGATCTTGGAATTCGCTATGAACTTCCAAATCATATTGTAGAGGATTTGAATAAAGAAATGTATGAATTCAAAGTAAAATACAAAAGTAAAACCGGTTATATAGTTCGTACATTTTGCAATAATCCGTCCGGTTTTGTGGTAACTGAAAATTATGGCGATTTTGTTACAGTAAACGGGCACTCAAAATTAAAACAGAAAAGCAAAAACACAAATTTTGCAATTCTTTCAACAATAAAACTTACCGAACCTTTTAACGATCCTATCGGATATGGTTCATATATAGCCCAACTTACAAATTTGCTTGCAGGAGAAGGGAAATTGATACTTCAAACTTACGATCATTTTTTAAATTCGAGACGTACCAAAAATTTATATCGTGTACAACCAACCTTAGATAATAATAGTTTTATTCTCGGAGACATTAATTTGGCCTATCCCCGACGAATTATTGAAAGCATTATTGATTTTATCGAAAGTTTGAATGATGTGATACCCGGTGTGGCAAATCCTGATAATTTGGTTTATGCTCCTGAAATCAAATTTTATTCTAACACAATTGATAATGATAGATTCAGGCATTTGAAATTCATTGGTGATTGCTCAGGGCATACAAGGTCAATTATTTATGCTACTGCTCATGGATATATGACTGCCGAAAACATAATTGAAAACGGATTGGGATAAAGAGGTATAGGAAAATATGGAAAATAGAGAAAATATTGGAACCACAAGCTGCTTTGACAACCGGATTTTATCGTCAATATCAGATAAGCATCCCCTTATTAACCTTTATTCCTTTTCACTTGAAAACATTCAAAGCAATATAGTAATTTTTAATATAATTTAATAACAAAAAACCCATTTGTATGAAAACTAAATTTTCAATTTTTCTAATGTTTATTTTCATTATTGCTTCGCAAAATATCGAAGCAAGCAAAAAGAAAGATAAAAACAAACAAGCCAACGATACCATAAAATCAAGTGTTGTTAGCGGATTAAAATTCAGAAGTATAGGCCCTGCATTAGCCTCAGGCCGCATTGCCGATTTTGCAGTTAATCCTGATAATCCGAGCGAATATTATGTTGCAGTTGCTTCCGGTAATGTCTGGAAAACAACAAATTCAGGTACAACATGGAATCCAATTTTCGATAACTACGGTTCATATTCCACAGGATGCATTACAATGGATCCTAACAATCATAATGTTTTGTGGCTTGGCACAGGCGAGAACAATCACCAGCGCGCACTTGGTTATGGCGATGGAGTTTATAAAACCGTTGACGGTGGAAAGAAATGGAAAAATATGGGCCTAAAAGAATCAAGGCAAATTGGAAAAATAATTGTCGATCCTCGAAATTCGGATGTGGTTTATGTTGCAGCCGAGGGCTCTGCATGGGGTCCGGGCGGCGAAAGAGGACTTTACAAAACTACGGATGGAGGAAAAACATGGGAGAAAGTTCTTGATATCAGTGAGCATACAGGAATAAGTTCATTGGTAATGGATCCGTGTAACCCAGATGTTCTTTATGCAGCTTCGGAGCAAAGAAGAAGGCATGTTCACACAAAAATTGGTGGAGGCCCAGAATCGGCAATTCATAAAACTACCGATGGAGGAAAAACATGGCGGAAACTAAAATCAGGTTTACCCGGTGGAGATGTTGGAGGAATAGGCTTGGCCATTTCACCTGTTAATACCGATTATGTTTACGCAATAATTGACGCGGCAGGAAAATCCGGTGGGTTCTTCCGATCAACCGATAGAGGTGAATCGTGGAAAAAGATGAGCGACCATAAAAGCAGCGGCCAATATTATACCGAAATTTTTTGCGATCCCGTGGATGTTGATAAAGTTTATTCGGTTGAAACAATTTCTTATCTTACCGAAGATGGTGGTAAAACATGGAAAAGATTAGGAAATAACAAACGTCATGTTGATGATCATGCACTATGGATTGATCCTGACGACACAAAACACTTTTTAATTGGAGGAGATGGAGGTGCTTACGAAACTTTTGACGGCGGAAAAAATTATTTATATAAATCCAACCTTCCCGTAACTCAATATTATCGTGTTGCCGTCGATAATTCTGAACCCTTTTATTGGGTTTATGGCGGCACTCAGGATAACAGCAGCATGGGTGGCCCATCTCAAAGTCTAAGCAGCGAAGGTGTTACAAGTGCCGATTGGATTGTTACTCTCGGTGGAGACGGGTTTTGGCAGGCTATTGATCCCGAAAATCCCGATATTGTTTATTCCGAATATCAATACGGAAATGTTTACAGATACGATAAAAAAAGCGGTGAATCATTATCAATTAAACCTCAGCCAAGAAAAGATGAAGATACATATAAATGGAATTGGAACACCCCTTTTATTATTAGCCCCCACTCAAATACGAGACTTTATATGGCAGCAAATAAAGTATTTAAAAGTAATGACAGGGGACAATCATGGGAAGTTATAAGTGATGACCTCACTACAAAAATCGACCGAAATACATGGCCCGTTATGGATAGATATTGGGGCGTTGACGCTGTCGTAAAAGATGTTTCAACTTCTTTGTACGGTACAATAATTTCTCTATCCGAATCATCTGTAAAAGAAGGCCTGATCTATGCTGGAACAGATGACGGATTAATTCAGCTTACGGAAGATGACGGCAAAACCTGGACGAAAATTGATGAATTTCCCGGTGTTCCCGAATATACTTATGTTAGTGATATTTTACCATCAAGATTTGATGAAAATGTAGTTTATGCCTCTTTTGATAATCTTAAACGCGATGATTTCAAACCATATGTTTTAAAAAGTAATGACAAAGGTAAAACTTGGGAATCAATTTCGTCAAACCTACCGGAAAATGGTACGGTTCATAGCTTGCAACAAGATTTTGTAAATTCCGATTTACTTTTTGCAGGAACTGAATTTGGTGTTTTCTTTAGTGTTGACAATGGAAAAATTTGGACTCAACTTAAATCCGGAATTCCTACCATAGCTGTTAAAGATATTGCTATTCAAGAAAGAGAAAATGATTTGGTCCTGGCCACTTTCGGGCGAGGTTTTTATATCCTTGACGATTATTCGCCTTTAAGGGAATTCAATAAAGAGTTTCTTGAGAAAGAATCTAATATTTTTCCAATTGCAGATGCTTTAATGTATGTTAAAAAAAGAGGGAAATACGGACAAGGATCGACACGATACACAGCGAAAAATCCGGATTTTGGAGCAGTCTTTACTTACTATATAAAAGAAACCCCAAAAACACTTAAACAGCAACGAAAGGAAAAAGAAAAGAAATTAATTAAGGATAAAAAACCAATTCCAATTCCGACTATGGATGAGCTTCGTGCCGAAGAAAATGAAGTAGCTCCATATTTGATTTTTACGATTACGGATGAAGATGAAAATGAAATTAGAAAAATTCATAAAAAAATCTCAAAAGGTAT
>CAZBSL010000254.1:0-4423 GCA_964494265.1 uncultured Bacteroidales bacterium | reverse complement strand
ATATCCGGGTTTTTTTCAAGAAAACCCATTAGTTCGCTTACTTTATCAGGCTTAAGATTCCCATCAAAGTAGTCTATAATAAATGTTTCGTAATTATTTCGGTTAATATTCATTTTTCTGTTATTTTGTTAAATCACTGTCTCCATGCTTCCAATATAATTTTTTAAGAAGACTCTTGCCCTATAAATGTAAACTTTCACTTGTGATTCGTTTAAATCTGTTAAATCTCCAATTTCTTTATACGAATAACCTTCATAGTCTCTTAAAAGAATTACCGATCTCTGCATATCAGGTAATTTATTTAAAGCTTCGTTTAAAATTTCTTTTAAATCGGAATACGAATTTTCTTCATATAACAAATTGCTAATTTTTTCAGGTTCATTTACTTTTTCAATTTTCCTTTCTTTTCTAATATAGTCTATCATTGTGTGATAAGCAGTTGTGAACAGGTATGATTTTGATTTCTCAAAGGCGATACCTTTCACTTTAACCCACATTTTTTCAAATGAATCCTGAACAACATCTTTTGCTTTCTCCTCATCCTGAATATTTTTCAGAACAAAGCGATAAACTCTGTCCGAGAACTCATCAACACAACGATTGTATTCCGCAGTCGTCATTTTTTAACAATTAGTGTATTCTATATCTGATGACGAATATTCCATAAAAAAGTTACAATTTATGAAAACTTTTATTTTTTTAATTTTACAGAATGAAGAAAATAACAATTTTTATAGGAAGCCCTCGGAAGAATGGGAACTCCGAAATAATGGCGGATGAATTATTGAAATATTTGAATGTTGAGAAATTCATTCATGAAAAGTTATATTTATATGATTTTGAAATAAAAGCATGCACCGATTGCCGGATATGTAAAAAGGGAAAAATGATTTGTCCGCTTGACGATGGAATGAAAGATTTATATTCAAAAATTGATGATTCTGATATTCTGATTTTTGCTTCACCCATTTATTGGTTTGGCCCATCTGCAGTTACTAAACTTTTACTGGACAGATTTAGGCCTTATTATGGGAATAAAAAATTATTAGGAAAGAAGGCTGCCTTATTATTACCGGCAGGCACAGGTGAAAAAGATTGTGATTTATGCATCGAGATGTTTAAGCGATCATTCGATGCTCTTGACATCAAATATATTGATGAAGTAAGCGCCGAAGCTTACGATGAAGGCGATGTTTATAATGATAAAAAAGCTTTAGAAAAAACCGGCCTTTTGGCCATGAAAATTTCCAAGGAATTTTAAGATGAAATTCGAAATTCAGCAGAAACACCAATTTCCAATTTCTCCAAATTTAATTGATGATGACTTTCTTATTAACTATTCCTTTCTCCCCACTAAGACTAATAATATACATGCCTTTAGCTAATTTTGAGACATCAATATTTTTACTAAAATTACCCTTAGATGATTCAATATTTTCCTCATAAACAATTTTTCCGAGCTTATTGCTTATTTTTATTAAAAACGTCTGAGTTTCTTCATTATTAAATTTAAGACTTAATAAATCGCTTGCAGGATTAGGATAAATTTCAAAATCATTTGAGCCTTCAATATTTTCATCATCAATACCCACAAAATCAATTTGATAATCAGCTTCCCAACCGGGATCAGTCACAGTTTGATTCGTTGAAAATAGTATAAACATTTTACCACTTTCAGAGGTAACAGCCGGAGGTAGGTCATCAGACGAATAATTACCGTGATAATCAGCTAATAGTTCCTGAGTATCATAATCATATATTCTTAGCCTGTCGTTATTTTCCTCTGTATTAAAGGACGAAAAGAATAAGGTTACAGTATTTGCATTATCCGGTGTAATTGCCCATTTACAAACCGAATTATTTAGATAGTTTTTTGGGCCGCTTTTATCGGAAATTTCTCCCGATGGCTCTGTCAAAATTTTATAATTTTCGCAAAATTCAGGTAAATTTGAAGAATAAGAAATCATCCAACCACTTGATGTATTATTCTCATCTGAAGTAAACTTGATTAGAACTTCATTTGAAGTCGAAGTAATTGTTTCCGGTATTTCGCTTCCCGTAAAACTGCCTATTACGGCGGTTGACGGTTCTCTGCCATCATAAATTGTCAGCAAATCATTTTCTTCTAAATCAAATCTATCGAATGAAATTGTAATGCTTTGTATTGAATCTTGTCCGGTTTGAGGTGTCAACAACCAACTGCAATCCATATCGTTCTCATAATTATCAACAGGTCCGCTTCCATCTTCAATTGTACCGTGCCTGGATGTAATATTCGTTTGGCCGGAAGGTGAGTAAGGATAATTGTTTCCCGGGAAAATATTACCTACCACCGATTGCCATGAGGAATATCCGCCGACATCGGTAACTGTATAATATCCGTCGGAGTTTCCGCTCCATCCGAAATTATAGTGAAAAAAATCATCCTGATATCCGTCGCAAACAAAAGCATGACAACCATCATTATCGCAGCCTGAGTTATAAAGAGGATGAAATAAATCAATATTGCTTTTTAATAAGGATCTCCATGAAGAATTTGTGTAATCTCCTTTACTGTAAATATCAATTGATTGATCGTAGCCAAAATAATCTGACATCGCATCCGGAACGTCATGACTGCTTGCTCCCGAACCGCCGGCTCCATAATTCATTTCCACTGCTATTCCGCAGTGATATTGTAATTCGGCAATTGGGTCAATTAATGTTACACGGATAGAATTTTCCATAGCATCCCATTGATAAAAAGTTTCACCAAAATTTGCCGTTAATGAGCCGTAACCACCGCAATAATAAGTGTGTTGTCCGGTTCCTTGCAAGGGATATCTCCAATAAAACATTATTTGTGCCATGGCAGTAGCTACACAACCGGCATAAACATGGTCACCCGAACCCTCCGGATCAAATGGACACCACGCATTGTATGGGTAACTTTGATTCCAAGTACATGTCAGCAAAGGCTCTACTTCATCTAAACGAGCTGGTAAAATCTTATTACTAAACTCATCCGTAAGATAATAATTCCATAAAGACTTTATTTCTTTTTTAGCATCAATTCCATTTTCTCTGATATAATTAATTTGATCGGCATACTGATTCATTAGGCCTGAAAAAGATTCTGTCTGATCGTTTTCAGAGTAAAATCCATCAACAGAATAGCCAATGATCGGAGTAAATCCGTCTTCAGCAGAAACAATCACAAATCCTTTCGGGTCAAATGTGAAAATATAATAAACAGGAGAATTATTTGATTTTATTTCAAACATTGCATTAATAATTATCTCCTCATACATTATCGGACTGTCATAATTGTTTGATTTTTCAAAAAAACAATTATGAGCAACTTTTTTTGCCTCATCAATAGAAATTTCTCTCGCCCTTGTAACATTTATTCCAATAAGTAATGCAATAATTATCAGGAAAAAACTCTTTTTAAAATCCATAGTTCAATTTTTTTATTATATATTATTTATGGTTCAATGCTAAGATAGACAAATGGTTTTATGAATGGTTGCTTAATATATTAAAATTATATACTTTATTGTATTTTTAATTATTAAGTGCAAATATATATTAAACAGAAAAAGGCATTAATGAAAATAAATAGAAAACGATGGGTTTTGTAAATGGCTAAGTCAAAAAGTAAATTTCAGCTTTATTTTACTTTGCTAAAATCAGGATTAAATTTTCTCTTTTCTTTTGTCGTAAATTTCTTTTTCAATTGAAAGTAAAAAATTGAACCCACAATTGGAAAAAAGAGAACAATCAGAAGCCATACTGTATTCATAGTTTGATCCTTAAATCTCGATTTCGCAATATCAACCAATGCCCAAAACCAAAATCCGATCGTTAAAATAACCAGCCCGATAATTGAAAATGTTTCCATAATGTTTGTTTTTGTATTGCCTGTAATTAATAAATATATTCTATGCTATTGCGTTTATTTTTCAAATTCATTTTGTAAAGGTAAAAAAATTAGAGGAAATAATATAATATCTAAATAATATTTTGATATGCTTAGTGAAATGTTTTTCAAGTCAAATAGAAAAAATCTCTATCCTTTGTACCTTGATTTCATACAGTGAAGCACTGATCAACAATTATTTCCCTGCTTATTCCTTTATGCTTTCTTGTTTTTTTATTTTATTTAAAGAAAAACCATTCTGTTAGCAATTATTGTCTTTAGTACAAATGAGAAACTTGGTCTTATCACTGTTCCCCATTAATAGTTTCCATAATTTCTTTAAAACTTTTCAGGCCTGATTCAATATTTTCAATAATCAAATTTCTATTATAACAAATTAGCAATTGTAATTTTAATTCAGAAGGTTACACCTCATATCAAAAAAAAGCCGGATACATATTGTATCCGGCTTTTCTATTTAGAAAATAATTAAAATTATTTTTTAATACTCTCTGTTTGCCA
>CAZBSL010000253.1:0-4438 GCA_964494265.1 uncultured Bacteroidales bacterium | reverse complement strand
ACTAACCAAAGTAATTGCTGAAAATCTTTAGGGTGTTGCATTGGCGAAGACAAGATAATATCTAAAATCTTATCTTCCTGCTCAGTAAAAACTTTTAATAAAATAGCCCAAGCTTCAATAGATCGGTCGATGGCGATTAATGCAATTTTTGCCGATCCGTTTCCATCCTGTATCGAAGCCTCATCATAATCACCATAGGAACTCATTGCCCTTATTGTTTTTACGTGAATAAAATCCTGATACCATCTGATTATTTCAACTGCATCTTTTAGTTTATATAATTCATTTTCTATATCAAAACCCGGAATTTCCATCTCGAGATAACTTTCCAGTTCAATCCCTTTTTGTTCAAATATCAATTTTGAATTCTCAAACCACTTGTCAACTTTTTTGTAATATGTTTTTCCGGTTTTAGAAACCGGATGTTTTCTTGCCCATTTGTGTTTATCCTCGTCCTCTTGAATTAACTTTTGAATTTCTTCATCTTCTTCAATATTGTCAAGATCAATACCCATTTCCAATGCCGAACGATGTATCAATTCGGATGTAAATTCAAAAACTTTATGAAGTTGGTTCCAGAATTTCTCGTTCTGAATATCTTTAGATTCTTGAGTAACAAAAAATTTCTTAGATGAAGCAAAATTAAAACATCTGGAGGCAAGTGGACATCGCTCACACCATCGGTCGCAATAATTATAAATACCCGGAATAAATTTTGGGTTTGAAGCCATTTTTAAATATTCACCAATTTCCATTTTTTGAATCAAAAAATTAAATTTAATTCAAATTTAGTATTTTTTTAATCTCAGATAAAAAAAAGTTTAAAAGAAATAAATTATAAATCCGAGTGCTCTGTTCGAGCTATAATTTCATCCTGTAATTCTTCCGTGAGGTCGTTGAAATAGTCGCTATATCCGGCAACCCTGACAATAAGGTCATTGTATTGCTCCGGATTTTTCTTTGATTTTCTTAAAGTATCAGCCGTAATCACATTAAATTGAATATGATGTCCGTCCATCTTGAAATAGCTTTTAATCAAATGAAGTAATTTGTTTAATTCGCTCTCGGTTTCAAGTAACTGTGGCGAAAACTTTTGATTTAATAAAGTGCCTCCTGTTTTGAGATGATCAATTTTTGAGGCGGATTTAATAACCGAAGTCGGCCCTTTTGTATCGGCCCCTTGAACTGGTGAAATTCCTTCAGACAAAGGTGTGAAAGCTTTGCGTCCGTCAGGCATTGCACCCGTTACACTACCAAAATAAATATGGCAGGTTGTCGGCAAAAGATTAATTCGAAATTTTCCTCCACGGGATGTGGGCCTGTCATTAATTGCATTATAAAATATGTCAAAAACCTTTTTTGTTATTCCATCAACATAATCTTCATCATTTCCATATTTGGGAGTATTATTAAGCAAGTCAAATCTTAATTTATCATAGTTTTCGAAATTACATTTCAAGACTTTCATCATCTCATTGTAACTAAGGCTTTTGTTTTCAAAAACATGATATTTTAATGCAGCCAATTCATCGGAAATACTTCCAATTCCAACTCCCTGAATGTAACTTGTATTATATTTTGCACCTCCACAATTATAGTCTTTTCCGTTTTTTATACAATCGTCGATTAGAATTGAAAGAAAAGGAACAGGAAGGTATTTCCCGTAAATTCGTTCAATGACATTGTTTCCACGAATTTTTATATCGGCAAAATAATTTAATTGCTTTTTGAAAGAATCAAGTAATTCATCGAAAGTTTTTGCTTGTTTGATTTTTAATCCAATATTTTTCCCTGTACGAGGATCAATTCCATTATTTAAAGTTATTTCAAGAATTTTCGGTAGATTGAAATAGCCGGTCAGAATATAGGCTTCTTTACCGAAAGCACCTGTTTCAACGCAACCACTTGCTCCTCCATTTCTTGCATCTTCAATTGATTTTCCTTGTCTCAATAATTCCTGTATGATAGCATCGGTGTTGAAAATTGAAGGCTGACCAAAACCTGTTTTTAATATTTTCAATGTTCTTTTTAATAAATGATCTGGACTTTTTTTGCTGATTTGAACCATTGAGCTAGGTTGCAAAAGCCTCATATCTTCAATCACGTCAAGTATCAAATAAGTGAGTTCGTTGCTTGCGTCAGTTCCGTTTTCTTTAAGGCCTCCAAGATTTATTAAAGAAAAATCGGTGTAAGTGTTACTTTCTTTTGCTGTTACTCCCATTTTAGGAGGGGAGGGGTGATTGTTGAATTTGATCCAAAATGATTGCAAATATTCGATAGCTCTATCTTTTGTCAGCAATCCTGAATTTATTTCTCTTTGATAATAGGGTAGGAGGTGTTGGTCGAGGCGGCCCGGATTGAATGAGTCCCACGGATTGAGTTCAGTAATTACGCCTATATGCACAAACCAATAATATTGAAGTGCTTCGTGGAAAGTTTCTGGTTTGTTAGCCGGAACATTTTTGCAAATTTCCGAAAGTTTCTCAAGCTCTGATTTTTTATCGTGATCGCTTTCATTCTTTGCAAGTTCATAAAGCATTTCGGAATGCCGTTTAGCGAAAATTATTAAAGCTTCGGCAGCTATTTTCATTGCTGTTAGTTCTTCTTTTTTATCTAGAGCTAATGTATCATTGAAAAAATCAAGATTATCAATTTCTTCATTGATCTCCTTAATTATTTCAAGAAATCCTTTTTTGTAAATTTTATCCCCTAAAACAGTATGACCAGGAGCACGTTGTTCCTGAAATTCAGTAAATATTCCTGCCTCATAAGCAGTTTTCCATTCATTTTTCATTTCTGCGAAAATTCTATCTCTGATCGAATTTCCTTTCCAGAATGGAATGATCTTGTTTTTATAAACTTGCTTTGTTTTTTCATCAACCGAAAAAGATACTTTTTCTCTTTTATCAATAATTTCCATGTCATCCAAAGAATGAAGACAAATCTCAGGATAAGTGGGGGTTGCTTTTGGTTTTGGGCCTCGTTCGCCCACAATTAATTCGCCTGCATTAATGCAAATTTCTTTTTTTTGCATTAAATATTTAAATGCTAAAGCTCGTCTCATGGGTGTTGACATATTGGCTGCATCATGATTTTTGTAAAATTCAGTAATCAATTCTGCTCTTTCACTTGAAATGCTTGGTTTTATGTTGAGGCTTTGCTCTCTGAGTTTTTTTATTCTTTCGTTCATTTTTAAAGTTTTAAAAATTCAATTGATAGACTTATCCTCCAATTGTTACATTAAATCCATTTTTAGAAAAGTTTTCACGGATTTCATTTAGTCTCTCCTTTGAAGGAGGTTTAATTTTTTTCAATTTATAATTCAAATTAAAACGTTCATATTTACTTTCGGCGATTTTATGATAAGCTAATAAAAAAATGTTTTTAAGTGTATCTATTTCTTTGAGAAAATCCATTATTTGTATAATGTTTTCATTAGTATCAGTAATTTTCGGAATAATTGGAACTCGTATGAAAACTTCTTTTTTACTTTTTGAAAGTGTTTTTAAATTTTTAATTATTAGTTTGTTCGATACTCCGGTGAATTTTTTATGCAGATCATCATCAATAAATTTAACATCATATAAAAACAAATCAACTAAGTCGATAATTGAGTTGAATTTTTTTTCAGAAGAAAATCCACTTGTATCAAGTGCCGTATGAATTCCGTTTTCCTTGCATTTTTTTAAAATAAACATCAAAAATTCACTTTGCATTAAGGGCTCTCCCCCTGAAAATGTAACACCACCACCCGATTCATCGTAAAAAATCCTGTCTTTAACTATCTCATCATAAAGCTCATCAATAGTGATTTTTTTGCCGATAATTTGTTTTGCTTTTATTGGTTCATTAGAGTTTGAAGTATAAAATTCTTCAATCGAAGGATTTTGGCTTTCAGGATTATGACACCACCAACAATTCATCGGACAGCCTTTAAAAAACACCGAAGTACGAATACCCGGCCCATCATGTATTGAGTAACGCTGAATATTAAAAATAATTCCTTCCATTTGAAAATATTTTAAATCGGCCTATTAAAAATTATCTTTGGCAATCAAACTTACTACTGATTCACAGATTGTAAAATTAGTTTTTTTGTAATGTTAATGAATGTTTCATAAGCGAATCAGTAAGTCTGCTGCTCTTATTAAGAATCACACAAAATTATATAGAACCTTATTATTAATAAATTATGAAAAAGTGAAGTTGTCGGGAGTAATTACCAAATCCAGCATTCGTAAAGATGCCTGCAAAATTTCTTATACATTTTCACATACATATTAGCGGTTTTTCTTTCAGCCGCTGTGTAAAATAATATTTTAATGGTTTTGTTCATCATTAAGAATTGTATTTCATTGCAAAAGTAAAAAATATTATTTAGCCAAAATCAGAAAAAAAACTAAATAATTAAGTGATTAAAGAATTTGTCTTACACCTA
>CAZBSL010000252.1:3273-4452 GCA_964494265.1 uncultured Bacteroidales bacterium | reverse complement strand
CTTATAACCTTTGGTGGCGAAATACAAAATATAAAGATAACAAGGAACCATGACCCAATAGGCTTGTTGCGAACCGATAGAACCAACATCGGAGAGATACCCATAAAGCAAAGGCAAAATTGCTCCACCTGCAATACCCATAATCAGCAAAGCCGAACCTGTTTTCATGAATTTGCCCAAGCCATCAATTGCAAGAGGCCAGATTGCAGGCCACATAATAGAGTTTGCAAAGCCGAGAGCAGCTATCATTAAAATTGAAGTATATCCGCTTGTCAGAATTGCTAATATCGAGAAAATCACACCAAGAATGGCAAAATATTTTAGTGCATTCGATTGAGAAAGATATTTTGGAATTGCTATGATCCCGACAAAATATCCAACGATCATGGCTCCAAGTGTAAAAGATGCAAAAAACTTAGCTTCTGAAAAATTAAATCCCAGGGAATTTCCATATCCTATCAGAGTATCAATGGCTATAACTTCTACACCCACATAAAGAAAAATGCATATAACCCCTAACCATAAATATGGATATTGTGCAAGGCTTGTTTTTTCATCAGCAGATTTATCTTTCTCAACTTCATTATCATTTTCTACATCAGGCAGGGGTGAAAATTTAACTAATATTCCTAAGATTACCAATACAACAGCCATAATAATATATGGAAGAATTACTCTTGTTGCCAGAGCATCCAATTCTATTGCCTTTGAAGCTAAATCCATATTTTCAAGTTTTATGACGAGATCATCAATACCAGCTAAAACAACAGCACCAAGAATTATCGGGCTGAGAATTCCGGCAAATTTATTTGCAACTCCCATAATACTAATTCGTTTTGCTGCACTTTCAATTGGCCCTATAATTGTTACATAAGGATTTGATGCTGTTTGCAGAATAGCTAAACCTGCTCCCTGAACAAAAAGTCCGGCAAGGAATAAGCCATAAGTACGTGTCATTGCAGCAGGTATAAAAATAAGTGCTCCGACAGCCATAGTTATTAAACCTACAGACATACCATTTTTAAATCCGGTCTTTTTTAATACTGCACTCGAAGGAAGAGCCATTACAAAATATGAAATATAAAATGCAAAAGTTACCCAAAACGATTCAAAATTTGATAATTCACATGATATTTGTAAATAAGGAATTAAAGTAGCATTCAACCATGTTACGAATCC
>CAZBSL010000252.1:0-3173 GCA_964494265.1 uncultured Bacteroidales bacterium | reverse complement strand
GCAAAAATCCATGCTTTATTTCCTTTGGCGGAATGCTGTTTAGGGCATTCTCCAATATTCATTGCAACTACTTTTATAAATCTTATTTCAATATCTTTTTCCAAATTGATTTCAAAATTTTCAATAAATGGCTTTTCTTTCATAGGCGAAATGTTGTTTTCGATTATTCCTATGCTTTTAAAGTTTTTTCCGTCGTCAGAAAAAAAGTATTCGACTGAAGACGGGAGGAAAATCCATTTTCTTTGGTTTTGTAGAAAACTACATGAAATTTTGTTGACTGCTATTGGGCTTTCAAAATCAATTATGACTATTAAATCATCACCCTGAAATCCCTGCCAGCAAGCATCATTATGATTTAGACTTCCTCTAACTCCATCAAAGAGGCTGTTTTCACCCTGGGCTTCGTATTTAAAGCTATATTTGTTTTTTAGCTCAGGTGTTTTTCCTAAACCTTTGTGAAAAAATATAGTCTTTTCAGAAAAATTTTCAATTAGCTTTCCATTCTTAAAAAAACCTGCTTTTATCGTAGTTGTCGAATCAATATCAAAAGCTTTTGAATATAGTGGTGAATTAATATCAGGAATTGATCCATCTGTTGTATAGTGAATTTCCGGCTCATAAATTTCGCTTTCAAGGCAAACAGAAACTTTTCCGGAAGTATCGATTTTTGTGTTGATATCAATTTTAAAAGAGCCATCACAATAGTTTATATCCAACATTTCAAGTCTGTCGTAATGATCATTTAATCGTCTGATGAATCTATTCCAGTTCTGTCTTTTCTTTGGCGTCCAAACTACTTCTGCCAAAGCTATCATTCTCGGAACAGACATATACTCAGCGTGCTCAGGAGTTGAGATATATTCAGTCCAAATGTTTCCCTGTGCTCCGAGAATATGCTTTTGTTCCTCATCATTTAATACCGGAGGAGTCGGGTCGAAAGAATACACTTTTTTAAGTGTAGTAAACCCTCCGATTGCTTTAGGTTGGAAATCAGGATCAGCTTGATAATAATCAAAATAACAATGCGATGTTGGGGTCATAATTACATCATGGCCTTGTCGGGCAGCTTCAATTCCACCATCAACACCACGCCACGACATTACGGTAGCTTCGGGTGCAAGTCCGCCTTCAAGAATTTCGTCCCATCCGATTAGTTTTTTATTTTTTGAATTAAGAAATTTTTCTATTCTTTTAATAAAATAACTTTGTAATTCTTCTTCATTTTGAAGTCCTTCGACTTTAATTCTTTTTTGGCATTTTTTACAGGCTTTCCATCTGGTTTTATCCGCCTCGTCACCACCGATATGAATATAATCGGAAGGGAAAAGCTCGGCAACTTCGCAAAGCACATTTTCTAAAAATTCAAAAGTTTTTTCGTTTCCTGCACATAAAACATCAATATTTGGCCAATAGCTACCTGTTTGGACTTCCAGTTTTTTCCCCTGACAAGATAATTCCGGAAATGCTGCAAAAATCTCGCTGCTATGTCCGGGCATTTCTATTTCCGGAATAATTTCAATGTTTTTTTCTTTTGCATATTCAATTATTTCTTTGATATCTTCCTGTGTATAAAATCCACCGTAAGTTGCTTTTTCGCCCGGTTTTCCCAGCTCACGATTTCTCCAAGGCTGATCTTCATGGTCAACTCTCCAGGCACAAACATCAGTCAATTCAGGGTATTTTTTAATTTCAATTCGCCAACCGTTGTCGTCGGTCAGATGCCAATGAAAAACATTCATTCTATACATCGCCATCAAATCAATGAATTTTTTAATAAACTCTTTAGGGAAAAAATGCCTTGATACATCTAAGTGCATACCTCTGTAAGTGTATTGAGGTTTGTCGTTAATATATAGGCAAGGGATTGTCCAATCAATTTCTTCACTATCAATTTTATTTTCAAGAATTTCATTTGGCAATAATTGTAAAAGCGATTGGATGCCATAAAAAACTCCGGCCGGTTCATTAGACTGAATGCTAATTTTTTTTGGATCAACTTGTAATTTATATCCTTCTTTACCAAGATTATCATCAGATAAATTTGATGACAGAATTATTACATTATCAATTGATTTTGCTTCTGCAACATCGGATACCTGAATGTTGAAACCTGTTGCATTGTTAATGATTTCTGCAAGATATTCAGCAAGTTTTTGAATTTCCTGGTTTCCACTTTCGCTAAGGATAGCGGTTTTTGAATTCAATACAAACTCACCATCCCAAACTGACAGCTTAGCCGGGCGGGGAATAATGTCAATTTGATGTATTTTTCTTGAATTATTGCATGAAAACAAGGCAATTACTGATAGAAAAATAATAATATTGATTGTAGTACTAAGTTTTTTCACAATTCTTATTTTAGGTTTTAAATGATTTACTTTATTTCGGGGAGAATAATTTTAAAAATTGCCTCAGCTATCATCTCTTGTCCTTTTGAATTTGGATGACAGCCATCAACAAGCAATTTTTCGATGTTTTGTCCTTTTTCTATTTTATTTTGCCAAATGGAGTAATTATCAACAAAAAGAAGTTTTTCTTCAAGAGCAATTTTTTGACAAACCTCAACATAATTTTGCAATGAAAAATTTGGCCCATTGCTTAAATACGGTTCATAATCATAATCGAAAAAATGACCCAAGGGGGGAGGTGTCATCAATATTGGTTGAATACCTTCATTTTGAAGTTTTTTAATAATTGTTCTGATATTTTGTTCGTATTCAAAAGTGCTCAATTGAGGCTCTTCACCTTCGGAAAAAATCCAGGCATCATTAGTACCATACATGATGGTTACAAAATCGGGATTTAGATTTATAACATCATTAATTCTGTTTAAAGCAAAATCACTTTGCTCACCCGGTAATCCGAAATTAATTATTGTGCCAGCAATTTCTTTTGACTCAAGTAACTTTTTTAATTTCTCAGGATAAGTGTTTTTTTTGTAAACACCGCAGCAAATTCCTTCGGTGATTGAATCACCAAGACATAGGATTGAAACAGAAGTCCGGTTTTTATTATTATTCATACATCCGTTACTTGTTATCAAAAAAAACAACAAAATAATTTTTAATAACGACTTGTTTTTAAAATATATATTAATAGTGAGCATCTACAATTTTCTCAAATATCCTCTTTATAAAAGTGAGCTAAGATAACAAAGTTTTTATTAGAGAAAA
>CAZBSL010000251.1:0-4453 GCA_964494265.1 uncultured Bacteroidales bacterium | reverse complement strand
TTTTTTCATCCTCTCATTTAGTCACTTAATCATTCAGCGAATAGTCTTAAATCAATTTATATAACCCGATTGGCTGAGCAAAGTCCAGCTATCGGCCCAATTATAGTTTCCGAAAGCTCCTTTATAATTTACATTATCAAACCATGCAGAAGGGTAGGGGGCTAAGTTTGTGAAGACATCGCCAAACGGAATGATATTATAACTTCCGTCTTCATATTTAATTCCGGGATCGAAAATAATATTTTTTGCAGTCGAAAAATATTCTTGAAAGACAGCATTTTGCTCGCTAACATCAATTCCCGATTCAGCAACAACTTTAAAAATACCTTCAGGAGTATCGTTATTTATATTGAAGAAAACATTATTTTTTATTTTTAGATTTGCCTTTTCAAATTGAGTGAAGCTATTCATGCGGTTTGGAGTGTATTCAAGCTCAATTCCATTTCCTTGATTGATAAAGATAGAGTTAGCGAATTCTCCTCCGGCATTAAAATCAAAAGACATTAGGGAGTTATTAATTTCCTCACCTCTTCCAATAAATGTCGCGTTATATATTTCAGGAATTGAATAGGGTTCACCTTCAACAGGGTCTTCGCCACCACCTGCTTCAACTAAAAGATCGCCACTTGCAAGGTCTTGAATAGCAAGCCAGAATTGACCTTTTCCACTATATCCCAAATCATAATCAAAAGCATCGTCGCCACAAAAAGCAACCACAATATTTTTACAGTTCACACAACCGCCAAAAAATTCAATTCCGTCATCGGCATTTGAAATTATTTCAACATGTTCAATGATTGTTCCATTACCGACACCTCCAAGAGTTAAGCCGTTAATTTCATTTCCTTCGCCAATATTGGTACCACCATGTCGGATAGAAACATATTGAATTATGCCTGAATTATCCTGATCATCTGACCCTCCGTATAAACCTCTTGGCTCGCTTAGGGGGATCCCTTCGATATGGCTTTCGGAACTTTCAAGATTCAGTCGTGCATTTCCAAGAATTAATAATCCTCCCCAAAGTCCTTTTGACATAACAGGAACCGAACCTTGCAGATCGTCTCCTTCGACCGTGAAAATAATCGGGTTTTCGGGATTACCTTTTGCTATAATTTTTGCTCCCCTTGCTACTATCAGGGCACTTGCGGCTGAGCCCTGTCCTATTCTGCCTCTGATTACGGTTCCGGCTTCAATAGTCAACGTTTGTCCGTCGTTTACAAAAACGAAGCCTTCGATGATATATTCATTTTCGGATGTCCAGTTTGTTGTGCCAGTTCCACTTCCGTTATCTCTTAATGTAATTATGTTATCTTTTACTATATAATTACTCTTGCGACAAGAATAGGAAAATGTTAAAAATAGAGAGAATATTATTATTTTATAATAATTAATATTTCGAGTATTCATTTGTTCAAATATTAATTGATTTTATATTCAAAATTCACAAAAATATAAGATTCATTACTCATATTTTCTGCATAAGGAACCCAGTCCTGATAGTTTAAAGAAATCTTTACTTGTTTAATGGGGGTAAACTGAATGCCTGCAATTATTGCGCTCCCATCTTTAAGTAAATTCCAGGGATTCTCCTCATCTTTAATTATATTTGATGAGAGGCGATCGTATCTCCCGAATAACTGAAATTTATTATTAATCTCATAAGTAGTATAAGTTGAGATACCGCTCATGTTTTTATTTTTTTGGAATAGGTAGTTTGATTCATAGTTGAATTCAAATGCAAATGAAAACCTTTTTAAAAACCTATATCCAACGAAAGTTGAAAGTGTTGATTGTGTTATGTTTTTTTTGGTGAAGTCGTAATAAAACCGAGTGATCAGATTATTTACCGGCTTAAAGGTAATTCCTAAAGCGCTTTTATAAGTGTCGTCGGTCTGAAGTTTTATATAACCTTCACCATTCATAATTGTGAAATCAGCACTAATTTTTTCATTAAATTTATAAATAATATTTGCCCCAATATCGGCACTCGAGCCAAATTTATGTTCATCCTGAAACGATTTATAAACATATCTGTGTTCCCAGAATTTTTCTTGAACCTTAAATTGCAATAGGTCTATCAATCCAAAATGTAAACATAATTTCCCCTTTGAATATTTTAGGGCGGCATTTTTAAAATAAGCATATCTTTTTAATAATGAATATTGCGACTCATCATCCGGGCTACCTATGTCAAGTTTAATAATTGCCGAAAATTCTTGGCTTAATTGGTAAGAATATCCAAAATAAGCTCTTGTTATCTCAAAAGCGGAATTCTCCCTGCCATCGTTTAATGAAGTGTGGAAATTACTAAATATTTTTATTATAGGTTTCCCATGCGGTTTAAATGATGATGTATCAGTTTTCTGGGCAGTAAGTTGTGTTGATAATAATAAGCAAATTATCAAAACAAAAATGGAGTTTATTTTTCTCATAAAAATTGCATATCAAAGTGGCAAAAATAAAAACAAATGCTTTATTTTCGTATTGTAAAAGAAATAGTTTTTTTCTTTAATACAAAATTTATTTTACATGACAAAAAAAGACCAAATCAGACAGGAATATATTAATAGAATTAATAAAGTAATTGATTTTGTTGAAAATAACTTAGATAAAGATTTGCCTTTAGAACTTGTTTCAAAAAATGCATGTTTTTCACCTTTTCATTTTCACAGAATATTTTCAACAATTACAGGCGAGACTGTAAAAACTTTTATTACAAGAAAAAGAATTGAGAAAATAGCTTCAATTTTATTGACAGGAAATGTTGATTCAATTACAAACTTAGCTTATGTAAATGGTTTTAAGGATTTATCATCATTTTCTCGTGCCTTTAAAAAATTTTATGGAATGAGTGCCACCGAATTTCAGGAGAAAGGAAAGGATAAGTTTAGCAAGATTTGTAAAACGGAAAGCAAGAATTGTAAAGAGAAAATCACTTTTGAAAATTACATTTGCAGCATTAATAAATTAAAAAATTGGATAAATATGAATGCAGAAATTAAAGTAAAGGAAATGCCTGAATTAAAAATTGCTTACATCAGGCATGTTGGAGATTTTAATAAAATTGGTGCTGTTTATGAAAGGCTTTTTAGATGGGCTGGGCCAAAAGGATTATTGAATTTTCCTGAAACAAAAACAATTACAGTTTATCACGATGATCCTAAGGTAACTGAGATTTCAAAAGTAAGGCAAAGTGCGGGAATTACTCTTGAGCGGGAGATTGCAAGTGATGGTGAAGTTGGCACAATGACAATCCCGAAAGGGAAATTTGCGGTAGGCCGTTTTGAAATTGGAGTTGAAGAATTTGAAAAAGCATGGAACAGCATGTGTGTTTGGGTAGCCGAAAACGATTATAAATCAAGGGACGGCAATTATTATGAATTATATTATAATGATCATACCCACCATCCCGAGCGAAAATTTATCCTTGATATTTGTGTTCCGGTTGAATAAAAATCAAATCTCACAAAAATCTGAAAAGGACAAATAAAACTCTCAAAAAAAAGCCCCATCAATTTTCGATAGGGCTTTTTTTTATTTTTTTCTAAGATTTTAGAGAATCTTTATTATTTTAGATTTATGATTTATGATTTACGATTTATGATTTACGATTGTGGTTAGTTTTTTCATTATTTTCTTTTTCAATTAGTTTTATTTAGTAAGAACAATAATATCCATCAATGCGTCTTTACTACTTGGTCTGGAAAATGGATTGGAAAGAAATCTATTGCACATCGAATTATATAATTCATGTTCATCCCTAATCATGAAATGAGTTGCTCCCGGCATTATAAATAACTGCGCATTAGGAATATTTTCATAAATCTGTAAAATGTGTCTTGGTTTAATTATATCATCATCACTTGTGATGACAAGAACAGGGCAATTAATTTTTGAAAGGTCAGAAATCGTGATATTTGGTTCATCCCTCATTAGGTTCATGTGAATCCTTTCAATTTGCCAATTTCGAGATTGGTCATTAAGTAATATCATTGAATCAATTAACTCCCTGTATCCTTTACTAAATTCTAACTCCCAAGCCTCAATAGCTTCTTCACCGGGAACTAAATTCGGAACAGCGGCAACAAGTTTTCCAATTCGGTTAGGATAATTAATGGCCAATAATAAGCCAACTATTCCTCCATCACTATGGCCTAAAACATATACAGAATCAATATTTAATTCATCAATAATACCGATGTAGTCTTGAGCCATTAAATCATAGGTGATATTAGCAGCACCTCCTGATTTGCCATGGGTTCTGTTATCGGCTACAATTACATAGTAAAACTCTTTGAAGAAATCTATTTGAAGAGACATGGCTTCAATTGAGCCTCCATTTCCATGAATTAAAATCAATGGTTGATCTGCTCTATCTCCATATGTTTCAAAGTAGATTTTTGAACCATTAACTTCGAGAAACTGTCCGTTTAAAGTATTCTCTCCATAG
>CAZBSL010000250.1:0-4519 GCA_964494265.1 uncultured Bacteroidales bacterium | reverse complement strand
GATTTTGTTTTTCAAAACAATGGCACGGTTGAAAACCTCTATGATGAGGTTGAGGATGTTTTAAAGAAGATATCAGGGCTGTTCACTACTAATTAAATAAAAAAATAAGTTCATCTTTAGACGCATAATATCATAGACTTAAAACATCTTTTCATTTATCTAAAGCAAATTCATTAAAAATTAACAATTATTTGTCCGCTAATAAATCTTCCGGGGCAACGCTGAAAACGATTATTTATATAAATCTTATCAAAAATATTATTAACATTTACAGCAACTGAAACTCCATTAAATAATTCACGTTTTATTTTTACATTTACAATTGTATATGCAGCAAATTTGTCGGTATGAAGATATTCATCATCAACCTCATTCAAATCGTTTACCCATCTTGAGCCAATGTACTTTGCCGATAAGCTGATATTTGCCATTTTGTTCTTCCAAACTAAACCGGCTGCAATTTTATGATCGGGAATATTAGTCAAATATTTATTATTCAAATCTTCGTCGGCATCTGCATCATTGATTTCAAATTTTTTAATTTTAGAAATATTATAAGTATAATTCAGGTAAGCTGCAAAGGATTCGCTAAATTGGAATTCCAAATCGGTTTCCAATCCATAAATGTGTACTTTGCTTATGTTATCAATAGTATAAATTGGTGCTATTTTGTAACCCATATTTACCGAATCACCGGTACTAATAATATACATAAAATCTTTCCCAATTGAATAATATACTGATTGTTTGATGGTTAAATTTTTAAATAATGAGTAATCAAGCCCTACTTCGAAATTGTCAATAGTTTCGGGTTTCAACTCGGGGTTTGCTAACCTGAAACTACTTCTTTTCTTTGAAGTCCTGCACATATCGTCAAGCAAAGGGGCTTTAAAACCTTTTCCATAAGAAAAATAGGCTCTTGTTCTATCGTTGAACCATTTTTGAACCGACACTTTAGGACTAAGAGAATTCCAAAAATGAGGATTTATTACCGTATCCTGAAACTTAGTTAAAAAATCAATTGAATATGAGGGATATTCAACCGAAAAAATCCCGTCTTTGAAATCGGCAACATCATATCTCAAACCAATATTTATCTGAATATTTTTTGATTTAAAATCAATTTCATCCTGAAAATATATCGCATAAATATTCATTTCCCCTGCATTGCTTATCAAATCGGTAGATGTGTAATATGTATCAATTGCATCAACGCTGCCGTGTTTATACATAATTCCCGAAGTAAGTGTATGCGCGTTTTTAAAGTATGAAAAATCGAGGTTTGCACCAAATTCATGTCTTTTGGAATCAACATCATACAAAAGGTATTCCCCTTCTTTCATATATTCATAAACCCTTTGATAATGTTCGTTGAGTAAAAAAATATTCGATTTAAAATTGAAGTTCTTTTCATTAAATTTATATTTTAAAACCGAAAACCATGTGTCGTGTTCGGAGTAAGCACCGTAATCGTCAAACACTTTGATTCCGTTTCCTCTTTTGTCGTCAAAGAAATTCGAAAAAAGTTCGATGCTGTGTTTTTTATTAAATAAATATCCGAGTTTAACATTTGAATTCACCTCATCAAGAAACACGGGAACAATAATACTATCGTTAACTTCAATGTATTCATCAAGTTCAGTGATGTAACCATCGCTTTTCTTTGCCGAACCGCTTATGCTCCAATAAAAACTATTTTGGTTTTTTGTATTGAAAGTCCCGGATAAATTCATGTTTCCGGCAAAAGTATTGTATGTACCGTAACTTGCTTTTATATTCCCCGAAAGTTTTTCAACAGGCTTTTTTGTAATAATATTGATAACTCCACCCATTGCATTGCTACCATATTTAGCCGGGCCGGGCCCTTTGATAATTTTAATGGCTTCAATATTCTCATTATTAACTAAATTCCAGTTTACCGAACCTCCATCAGATTTGTTTATAGGAATATCATCAATTAAAATAAGGGTTCTTGATTGATCGTTTCCGCTTAATCCGCGCAATGAAACCACCGAACTGTTAGAAAAAATTCCAAGAGTATTTTCAACATTTACACCCGAAATATTGCCGAGAAAATCAGTCATATTTTGTTCAGGGCTGTTTTCTATTTTTTCAACGGGAATTACTTTAATTCGCGACGGTATTTTTTTTACGTATTCATACTTGTCGGCTATTATTGTTACCTCATCTAAAGTAAGATTTTCTTTATTTAATTCTATTTTCAGATGAATATCCTTTCCGGTAATTTCAATATTTTTAATTAAGGGTAAATATCCGATATGCGAAATTATCAGAGTATAATTCCCATTTTTAATTTCATCAATTGAAAATTTTCCTTTTTCATTTGTTGAACTACCAATTTTTAGTTCATCAACAAACACATTTACCCCACCTAAAGGAGTTTTGTTCTTGTTGGAAACAGTTCCCGAAATTTTATATAAATTTTGGGTATGTGCAAATAAATGAAAAAAAAGAAACAGTAGTAGTAAGTATCTGTTCAAATTGTTATTTTTTATTTAATAATCAGTTTGCTGACATGTACTGAATTAAAACCTGAAAGTTTTGTACGAACCAAATAATTTCCGGGCGTCAAATCATCAGTAGAGATTGTAGCAAAATCACTCACTTTTTCAAGCTGTTTTACTAATTTTCCATTCATATTATAAATTGAAATCGATTGAATTTCTTCTGTGCTTTCAATATTATAAAAATTAGTGGCCGGGTTTGGATAGATTTTCAAAATATTTGAATAAAGAATTTCTTCAACTCCAGAATTAGAAGTTCCCATTACCACAACATCATCAATTTTCGAGATTCCGTCAGTAAGAATATCTTCTCCGGAAATACTTATATTTGAAGTCATAATCCATCTAATATACATTGAAGATGAGCCCGGATTGTTAAATTCGGGTGGTAAAGGCAATTCATTAACCACTCCGGTGGTCCAATCATTAGCACAAACCACCGTAGCATTAGGAATATCAAACCATTCTTCTTTACTAAAACGGCATTGAAGTTTCCAGTCGCGTGGCCCGGGTTTATTCTCATCCGAAGATTGATTCGATGAAATCCTTAGATTAGTATATCCTTCAGCTTTGAATTTAATCGACCATAATTTTGCATTGGCACCTTCTTCCCATCCATCAACAGTTCCCGCATAATCACCGGAACCTCCAACTCCTTCAGTCATCACAATTTGGCGAATATTAGTGTTGGGCCAGCTAAGAGTATCTTCAGCTGAAATATACCTGTTTGCATTTGAAGCTAATCCAGCATTTGGGTAAATATCGGTGGTATCAACTCCGGTAGGAAACGTATATGCAGTTATTGTATCGTTTTGTGCATATAAAGCAGTACTAAATACAGCACAACAAAAAATAATAAATAGTAGATTTTTTTTCATAAATTAATTTTAAATGATTATTAAGTGATTGAATTATAGTTGCATTTTTAATGAAAATTCTATTGAACCGGTATCAAATTCATCGGCACGAATAACTTTAATAAGCCCTTTATTTCCATTTATTGTTTGGAACGGAATAACATTTCCATTGCTGGCCCATTTGAATTTCTTTTTAGCCCAAACTTCATTATAACTTACAATTATCAAACTATCGTTTTGGCAGTTATTGAAGTCGGTTGTTGAAATAGGCTCATTATCTACACTAATATCCCATAAAGTAAAATTTCTAACTGTCCAGTCGGGGATAGAAGGATAAAAAACCGAAGCCTCTAAACTGAAGTTATCATATTCGCCTGGTGATGAAAAAACAGGTGACGGTAGATCTTCATCCTCAACAAAGTAAGCCAACATTTCGATGTCGGATTGCAATAGTTGAGCTGAGTCTTCAAAATAAACATGATTTTTTTTTAAATCCAGAAATTGTCCGAATTCTGTGCTGTTTTGGTATCCCATCGTAATTGAAGGATAATAAATAATTCCACCAAATTCAGAATCCGGGTCTTTGTAAACTCTTAACGAAATTTGTGAACTAAGCCTGTTTTTGTCCATCACGACAAATGTCCAATCAAGCACATCTTCAACATTTTGATAAAATACTTTTTCAAGCTCAAGCGACATCGAATACAAACCTGTATCCATAACAACAGTATAACTGTTATCGGGCATTATTTTTTTAATCACAAAATTGGTTATTTCGGAGTCAGTACCTCTGGCCTGAATACCAAATCGTAAAGCATTACCAATTTTTGCAGTATCGTTGTTTTTAATAAATTTTTCTCCAGCTAAGAAATTTATTGCAGGTGGCATGTCATTTTCTTTGTCCTTGTTGCATGAATATAAGGCAAATAAAAAAAACAAATAAATAATCAATTTTGAAACTCGGGCTGAAAAGAAAGTCATAATTTTAATTTTATGTTCTTGTATTTGAATTTTTATTATGAGTGATTTTCACACCTATAATACATTTTTTAACAAAGTCAAATTTTCGTTATGCAGTTTAGTGCATATCGGTGCAAAATTATTATTATTTTTTATAAAACAAATACAATTTTAAAC
>CAZBSL010000249.1:1940-4586 GCA_964494265.1 uncultured Bacteroidales bacterium | reverse complement strand
CAATATTATAGTCAACATCAAGCATAGTTCCAACATCTCCTGCTTCCCATCCTTTTACATTGAAGCTTAAAACTGCATTTTGATTTTCGGTATCATCGGCACAGTAAGTTGTAACGCCTTCGATATTTTGTAAACCCAATCTTAATTTATCCCATAATGCAATTTCCTGTGCATGAATTTTTTTAATACCTTGTTCGCGTATCCACTTTTGTCCGGCAAATAAACCCGCAACCCCAATAACGTTTAATGTGCCACATTCCATACGATAAGGGAATTCCTCAAGATGAAAAGGATAGGCCGAACGAACACCGGTTCCGCCAAAACGTGTACCTTTAATAGGAATATTTTCTCCAACGTATGAGCCCCCGATTCCGGTTGGCCCCATCAAACATTTATGGCCTGTAAAAGCCAATAGATCAATATTCATTTTCTTAATATCAATTTCAATAATTCCGGCGGTTTGGCTTGCATCAACAGCAAAAAATATACCTGCTTCACGACATAATTTTCCTACTTCCTCTACCGGTTGAACAGTACCGATTATGTTTGAGCCATGATTCATTATAACAAGTTTGGTGTTTTTCTTGAATGCTTTTTTGAAATCGTCAGGATCTACATAACCTTTTTTATCGAACGGAATATAGGTAAGTTCAATTTCACCGGCATCCATCTTATGATATAAAGGCCTTAAAACAGAATTATGTTCAAGGTTAGTTGTGATAACATGATCGCCTTTTTCGGTCATTCCCTGAATAATCATATTTAAAGAATCACTCGCATTATAGCTGAATGTTAAATAATTAGGGTTGTCTCCGTTAAAAAACTCTGTAAGAATTTTTCTTGTTCCGTGAACTACTTCTTCAGTTTCAATTGCTTTATCAAACCCTGAGCGCCCGGGACTAACTCCATTCTTTCGATAGAAATCAATCATAAAATCATACACTTCCTCAGGCTTTGGAAATGTGGTAGCTCCATTATCTAAATAGATTAAATCATCCATTGTATTAAATTTAAATCAATATTTTTGTTGTTATTTTTATTAAAATAATGTATTTACATATATAAATGCAAAACTAAAAGATTTTATTTAAATTGCAATTCTAAATAAACGCAAAAAAACAAATTTTGATAAATTACCGAGTATTATAAACCGTTGAATTGAAAAATAATTATTATCGTCCTTTTCTTCAAAAAAATGTAAAATAAAAAAATCAGCAAAAAATAATTTTGTAATAATTTTTCATATATTGCTAACAATTTAGGAAGATATAATTTTAACATAAAATTTTGAAGCCATGGACTTAACACCAATCAATGCAATTTCTCCGGTTGACGGAAGATATAGAAAACAAACTGAAGCATTATGTTATTATTTTTCGGAAGCTGCTTTTATTAATTACAGGGTTTTTGTTGAAATCGAATATTTTATTGCTTTAAGCAAGATTCCTTTGCCGCAGTTGAAAGATATTGATTCTAATATTCATGAGCAATTACGTTCAATCAGCAAAGTATTTACATTTAAAGATGCAAACGAAGTAAAGGAAATTGAAAAAAAGACTAATCACGATGTCAAGGCTGTTGAATATTATCTCAGAAAAAAATTCGATAAATTAGGACTGAGCAAATACAAAGAATTCATCCACTTTGGATTAACTTCTCAGGATGTAAATAATACGGCTGTTCCATATGCTTTAAAATTTGGGCTTAATGATGTTATGTTTCCGCTACTTAACGAACTTGTTAACAGGCTTGATCAAAAAGCAAAAGAATGGAAAAAAATCCCCATGCTTGCCCGAACACATGGACAGGCAGCCTCGCCAACTTATCTTGGAAAAGAAATTTATGTTTTTGTTGACAGGTTAAAACAACAACTTAAACAAATAAAATTTATCCCTATAACTGCAAAATTCGGAGGAGCCACCGGAAATTTCAATGCTCATTTCGCCGCCTATCCAGAAATTGATTGGATAGATTTTGCAAACATTTTTGTAAAGGAAAATTTGGGACTTGAACGTCAAAAAGTTACTACTCAAATTGAACATTATGATAATATGGCTGCTCTTTTCGATGGCTTTAAAAGGATTAATACAATTTTAATTGACCTAAATCGTGATTTTTGGCAATATATTTCAATGGATTATTTTAAACAAAAAATCAAAGAGGGTGAAGTTGGTTCTTCAGCTATGCCTCACAAAGTTAATCCTATAGATTTTGAAAATTCGGAAGGTAATCTCGGAATTGCCAATTCGTTTTTTGAATTTTTATCGGCAAAACTTCCGATTTCGCGATTGCAAAGAGATTTAACAGATTCAACTGTTACAAGAAATATCGGCGTTCCGTTTGCTCATTCACTCATTTCTATAAAGTCTTTACTAAAAGGGCTTAATAAATTATTGCTTAACGAAGATGCCATTAAACGAGACCTGGAAAATAATTGGGCAGTAGTATCCGAAGGAATTCAAACTATTTTAAGAAGAGAAAATTATCCTAACCCTTTCGATGCACTTAAAAAACTAACACGAACAAACGAGAAAATTTCCAAGGAATCTATTTCTGTTTTTATAGATAATTTACAAGTTACTAATTCGGTGAAAGATGAATTGAGGCAATTAAGCCCGGAAAATTATACAGGGATTAATTCGTTTT
>CAZBSL010000249.1:0-1840 GCA_964494265.1 uncultured Bacteroidales bacterium | reverse complement strand
AAGTTTATCTTTGCCAAAAGTCGATAAAAATGAAAAAATTTTATAGAATACTGAGATACATACGCCCCTTTTCAGGATTAGCGACATTAAATATCATCTCAAATATTTTTGCAACTGTTTTTTCGTTGTTTTCTTTTGTGATGCTTGTTCCATTTCTGGGCTTGCTTTTCGGGAAAGATGAACTTGTTAGCTCAGCACCTGATTTTTCATTTCATTACGACACTTTGATCCAATATTTGAATTATCAAATTAGTCAGATAATTATTGATAAAGGAAAAACAGATGCCTTAATTTTTATTTGTCTTTTTCTGATGGGCTCTTTTTTTCTTCGTAATTTATTTCGTTTTACAGCCATGATTTTGCTTGCCATTATCAGAGGCGGGGCAATTAAAAACATTCGCAACGATGTATATAAAAAGATATTAATTCTTCCTCTTTCATTTTATTCAAAGCGAAAAAAAGGAGACGTGATTGCACGCATAACTACCGATGTTCAGGAAGTTGAAGTCTCAATTTTGAATTATCTCGAAATGATAATACGTGATCCTATTCAGATCATTGCATATTTTACGGCAATGGTAATGATGAGTCCGCAACTAACACTTTTTGTAATCATTATTCTACCGATTGGCGGATTTATTATTGGGCGAATTGGAAAAAGCCTGAGAAAAACATCGAAAGTCGGCCAGGCAAAGTTGGCCGGTATGCTATCCGTTATCGAAGAAACTATTTCAGGACTAAGGATTATCAAAGCATTTAATGCGATAAATTTTTCAAATACGCGGTTTAAAGGTCTAAATCAATCATACACTAAATTAATGATTGGGTTGAATATCAGGAGAGACCTGTCTTCACCTTTAAGCGAATTTATGTCTTCGATGATAATTGTCATTGTACTTTGGTTTGGCGGAAAGCTTGTTCTCGAAGATCATCCTTCGATTTCAGCCGAAGTTTTCATAACCTATATTGTAATATTTTCGCAACTTATTCCACCCATTAAAACATTTGCCACCGGATTTTTTAACATACAAAAAGGAATTGCTTCGGCTGAAAGGATATTTGAAATAATAGATGCTGAAGAAGTTATTACCGAAAAGCCTGATGCAAAACGCATCGAATCTTTTGAAAAAGAAATAGAATACAGAAATGTAAATTTCAAATATGATAAAGATATTGTATTAAAAGACGTTAATATTAAAATTCCTAAAGGAAAAATTATTGCACTCGTCGGACAATCGGGAGGCGGAAAATCAACATTTGTTGACCTGCTGCCAAGATTTTACGACTGCGTTAAAGGTGAAATTCTGATTGATAATATTCCGCTGACCGATTATCGCATCACGGATGTTCGCGGCTTGATGGGAATGGTCAGCCAGGAATCAATACTTTTTAATGATACTATTTATAATAATATAGTTTTCGGAATGGAAGGCGTTACGGAAAACGATGTTATTGAAGCCGCAAAAGTTGCTAATGCCCATGAATTCATATCCAAATTAGAAGAAACTTATAATTCAAATATCGGCGATCGGGGCTCAAAACTATCCGGTGGCCAACGTCAACGAATAAGCATTGCCCGTGCCGTACTTCGTAATCCGCCAATATTAATTCTCGATGAAGCAACATCCTCGCTCGACACCGAATCGGAAAGATTGGTTCAGGATGCCTTGGCAAAAGTTATGAGCAACAGAACTTCAATCGTAATCGCCCACCGATTATCAACCATTCAGTTTGCCGACGAAATTGTTGTAATTCAAGATGGTGAAATAGCAGAAAGAGGAACTCACGAAAAACTTCTAAAACAAAAAGGAGTTTATAAGAAACTTTACGATTTGCAGAC
>CAZBSL010000248.1:0-4608 GCA_964494265.1 uncultured Bacteroidales bacterium | reverse complement strand
GTAAAAACCACTCCAAAAATTGCTCCCCAGAAATGTGCGCTGTGGCCGATATTATCATCTGCCCGCTTGCTCATATATGCAGAATAAATCAAATATAAAATTCCGAAAATAGCCGAAGGAATACCAATCGGGATAAAGAAAAGAAAAATCTTTCCGCCGGGATAAAGAATTATGCTTGAAAATACTATCGCGGAAACTGCCCCCGAAGCACCTACGGCATTATAATAAATATTGTCTTTATTCTTATTAAAATCAACAAGTGTCGCAAAAATTATTCCGCCAATATATAAAAGCAGGAAATTGATGATTGCCTTTCCCCCGAAATAAAATTTAAAAAACGTTAGAACAATTCCACCAAAAGAATACAATACGTACATATTCACAAACAAATGGATATAATCAGCATGCACCAATGAGTATGAAAAGAACCTATACCATTCTTTATTATGCTTGATAAAATATGCGTTGAAACGCAATTTATCCATTATTTGAGGATTATTTAAAGCAACAATCGAAACGATAGCCGTAAGAATTATTATAAGAATTACCATTAGGCTAAAATTATTTAATTATTGTTCGTATGTTATAGGCAAATCCAAAATCTAAATTCTTAAATCTTAAATATAAATTGATCAAGGTTTTGTATAGTCAATTTCTGATCCCAGCACACTATGAGGAACCAGGTAAACAATCAGTAATAAAATAGATGCAACTATTACCCATGTACGTCTTTCTCTGTTTTTAAGCATAGTGAAGAAAGCGACAAGCCAAAAAATAAATGCCACAACAGTTTTATTATCTGTCAGATCATGCCCGAAAGGCCAACCTGTCCAGTAATCACCAAATGCAGCTTTTTGCACTAAAGGCCCAAAAAATAATCCCCCGAAAAACAAAAGAAAAATTGTAATATAAGTGTAAACAAAGGCTCTCTTCCCTTTAAATAATGCCTCAATCCCGGTTCTGGTAGAAAAGACCATAGCTGAAAAAATAAGAATTATATGAGGAATTAGTATCCAGCGTGATACAAAACCTTTAAAACGAATTATTACCGGATTTTCAGTTAAAATATATTCCTGATGTTTACTTTTTAAAACGATTAAGTATTCCACTTTTCCGGCTGGAGGTTGTCCCGGTATAAAAGCATGCAATTCGTTTTCATTACGAAACATAGGAGTTTCTGTCCAATCGTCATAACTTTTATACCTTTTATAACGTATGAAACCCGATACATCATCAGGCACAATAATAAGCACATCGGCATCGTCAGAGCCTTCGAAAGTTGTAATTAATTTAAATTTAATTTTTGTTTCACCAATATTTACTGAACCTCTAACGGGTGTGGTAGGCCCGGTTACTCTTTGGTAATATGCAATTGCAATAGTAAAAATGAAAGAAAACACCCATAACCATACTGATTTTGTTTTAGATATTGCCATTGTTAATGTTTTTAGATTTATATAAATTTATGCAAGCAATCTTGAATATAAATTGGAAATTTAACATCCTTCTTAATCTCTAATTTCTAATTTTCAATAGCTTCATAAAAAAGTTTATGAATGTTAGTACGAATATTTTCATCTACAATTTTCAAATTTGATGCATCAGGGCAAACTCTATTTGACAAAAATACATAAATTAAATTATTTTCAGGATCGGCCCAGATATAAGTTCCGGTAAATCCGGAATGTCCGAAACTGCTGTCTGAAACTTCTTCGCATGTCGGCCCTTCTTCATCGTAAATTTGAAGAGGTTTATCAAATCCGATTCCGCGACGATTATCATTTAAAGGAAATTGAATTTTTGTAAACTCCGAAATCAAAGCCGAATCAATATAATTTACTCCTGCATAGCTACCATTTTGTAAAAGCATTTGCATAATAATTGCAAGATCGGAAGCATTTGAAAAAAGTCCGGCATGGCCACAAACTCCACCTAACATCGCTGCACCCGGATCGTGCACATCGCCTTGCAAAAGTTGCATCCGAAAAATTGTATCGTTTTCAGTTGGAACAATTTCGGATAATTCAAATTTTTTGAGCGGAAGAAATCCAAGCTTAGATAAACCAAGTGGTTTGTAAAAGTTCTTCTGGAGATAAAATTCAAAAGGTTTATTTGTAGTATTTTCCAAAACCTGCATTAAAAGATAAAATCCCAGATCACTATATTTATATTCATCACGATCACGCAAGGGAGAAATTAAAATAGAATCAAAAACATCAAACATATAATACTTTTTTATGTAAAGATTTTCAGCCACTCTTGTCGGAAATTCTTCTGTAATGTTTGTATTATAAATTTCAGGATCAGGGCCGGTTTCGAGAATTGTACTTTCAAAAAATGGTATCCAAGCCTGAAACCTCGCCTGATGAGCCATCAGTTCTCGCAATATAATATCTTCCTTGTTTGTATTCAAAAGGTAGGGAACATATTTCGATACTTTCTGGTCGATATCAACAACATTATCATCAACAAGTTTCATCATTGCAATAGTTGTAGCAGCTATTTTAGTAATCGACGCAATATCGTAAATATCCGAATTTTCTACAACATTTTTCTCACCAAAAGTAAAATTACCGAATGATTTATTATAAAAAACTTTTCCGTCTTTTGCGGCGAGAATTTGACAACCGGGGTAAGCTCCGATTTCAATTCCATAATTAGCTGTGGAATCAATCTTCTCAATAGCAGTTTTTGAAATACGAAATTCTTCGGGCAATGTATATTTCAAGCGAATGGGGAGAGTTTCAATCCCTGAATTTAAATGAAATTCATTGGAAACCGTAACCGGCAATTTCCCCTTTGCCCCTAACCCGCCAAATATTATTTGTGCTGAAACATCCATTGAGATTTCATTATCCTGGTAGGAAATAAGAATTGCTTCAATGTTTTCAGTATTATCGAAATAAGCAAGAGAATAAGCACTTGCGAAAATGTCGAGAATAATTTTGCTTTGGCTTTTTAGGGAATTAACAAAATCAATACTCTTTTGGGAAATTCCGAATTTCCTTGATGGAAAAATACTTGTGTTATGAATCCCGACTATTACCAAATTATATTCTGAAAGCTTTGACAGTAAAGATAATGTTTCTTCATCACTTGGTTCTTTTGGCATCGTGAAATTGTCAATTTCAGCATAATTATTCATTATTTTCTGAAAACCACTTTCCTCTTCACATCCAATTGAAACAGAAGCAATTTTCAATGTATCAAGTTTTTGCAAAGGTAATATTGAGTTTTCGCTTTTAACAATTGTAATTGCTGCCTCGTATAATTTTTGATTTAAATACTTTGCTTTGGAATTATTAATATCCTCGTAAATATTCTCAATAACAACATCCTGAAATTTATTCAGTCCGAGTTTTTCTTTAGTTTCTAATATTTTACGGCATCTTTTATCAACATCAAGAATAGAAATTTTTCCTTTTGCGACTGCCCTTTTTATTTTTGAAATAGCTTTCGGTACATCAACAGGTAACAATAAAACATCATTTCCTGCCTGAAAAGCCTTTACTTCAATGTTTCCCGGCCTATTATATTTTGTAACACCTTTCATATCGAGGGCATCGGTAACTACTAGTCCTTTAAACTTAAGTTTTTCTTTCAGCAATTTTGTAACAACATTGTGCGAAAGCGTAGTAGCTGTATTCCTTTTGGTTTCATAAGCAGGGAAATAAAGATGAGCAACCATAATCCCGCCCAGTCCATTGTCAATTAGTTTTTTAAAAGGATAAAGTTCAAGCGAATCCACTCTTTCCTTAGAATGCGAAACTATAGGCAGAGTATAATGAGAATCGGAACCAGTATCGCCATGCCCCGGAAAATGCTTAGCAGTAGCTAAAATTCCGTTTTGTTGCAAACCTGTCATGTAGGCAATTCCTTTTTGTGCAACATTAATTTTATCCTCACCAAATGAGCGGCAACCAATCACAGGATTTGCAATGTTGCTGTTAATGTCAATCACCGGAGCAAAATTTGCCTGAATACCCAAACGCTTACATTGTGAGGCAATCTCACAGCCCATTTCAAAAATCAGGCTATCATTCTGAATTGCTCCGAGAGTCATTTGATAGGGAAATGAAATAACATTACTCAAACGCATTCCTAAGCCCCATTCTGCATCAATCGAAATTAATAAAGGAGTTTTCGATAATCCCTGCCAATAATTAGTAAGCTTCGCCTGTGTCAGGGGATCACCTCCAAAAAAAGTCAAACCACCGATATTGTATTTTTCAACCAATTCTGTTACTAACTCATTACGATCGTAGCTTTTATCGTAATTCGCTCTGACAAACAAAAGTTGTGCAATTTTTTCATCTAAGGTCAGAGAATTATAAACAGAATCTGCCCAGGGATATTTAATAATTGATAATGAATCAGAATTATTGTTTGCAGTACTCTGGCAATATAATTTTGGATTTAAAAAATTAAGTAAAAAAAATATAAGGATTATTCTAAGAAATGGTCTTTCCATAATGTTTAACTAATGAATTTTTTTGGCGTAAAAATAAAAAATTAAGATGAAGTACGATTAATATTTCTAAATACTTATAAACAAAGATTTGAATAGGGAGAATAATGGATATCAATATCTATAATCTTCTAACCTTT
>CAZBSL010000247.1:3403-4612 GCA_964494265.1 uncultured Bacteroidales bacterium | reverse complement strand
AAAAATCAATAAAGATGATCAAAAACAGAGATTTTATTATTGTCGGCCTTCAGGCACTCGACAATGCAATAGGAAGCAATTGTATAAATATTGCTTATGAGTTTGCAAAGCATAACAGGGTTTTATATGTTAATTATCCGGTTGATAGGTTTTCGCGAATTCGTGAAAAGAATGACCCCCGAATGCAAAAACGCAAGAATATTATAAAAGGAAAAGAAGAAGATCTTGTTAAAATTCAAGATAATTTCTGGAATCTTTATCCCCGAACTACTCTTGAGTCAATCAGTCAATTAGGCAATAAATGCCTGTTTGATTATCTGAATAAAATTAATAATAAACGTTTTGCGAAACAAATCCAATCTGCTATCGACAGGCTTGGTTTCAAAGATGTTATTATTTTTAATGATAGCGATATGTATCGAAGTTTGTATTTGAAAGAATTTCTAAAACCTGCTTTATATATTTATTATACACGTGATAATATGATATTTGTAGATTTTTGGAAAAAGCATGGTGTTAGAATTGAGGGTGCATTAATGGGAAAATCCGATCTTGTTGTTGCCAATTCAACCTATCTTGCAGATTACGGACGTAAATTCAACAAAAATTCGTTTTATGTCGGGCAAGGCTGCGACACTTCGCTTTTTGATAATAAATTAATTAAAGAAATACCGGAAGATTTTAAAGATATTAAAAAACCAATTATCGGATATATTGGGGTTTTATATACACTTCGGCTTGATATAGATGTTTTGGTTTACCTTGCAAAAAATAGCCCGGAATGGAGTATTGTTCTTGTTGGGCCCGAAGACGATAATTTTAAAGCAAGTGAGCTTCACTCATTAAGCAATGTTTACTTTTTTGGTAGTAAAAAAATGGAAGAATTACCAAAATATTTGGCTCAATTTGATGTTGCTCTCAATCCACAAATACTTAATGAAGTAACTATAGGAAATTATCCTCGAAAAATTGATGAATATCTCGCTATGGGGAAACCTACGGTTGCAACAAAAACAGAAGCAATGAGTGTTTTTGCCGATCATACCTATCTTGCAACCAATAAAGAAGAATATCTTGAATTCACAAAAAAAGCTCTCTCTGAAAATTCTAAGGAAAAGGAAGAAGAAAGAGAAAAATTTGCCAAAAGCCATACATGGGAAAATAATGTAAAAGAAATTTATAAGGCTATTGAAGATGTTGAAAAATAAT
>CAZBSL010000247.1:0-3303 GCA_964494265.1 uncultured Bacteroidales bacterium | reverse complement strand
TGGGAAAATAATGTAAAAGAAATTTATAAGGCTATTGAAGATGTTGAAAAATAATATGATGATAAATACAAAATATTTGATTTTATAAACTGTTAATCAGTTGTAAATTTGATTATATCTATTTTGTAGCGAAAAATACTTTTATTTATCATTAAAAAGGAATTAAAAAAACAGATATGGGCTTTGTTGAAAAAATTAAAAATAATCCAAAACTTAAAAAACTCACATTATTATTATTAATGCCTAAAAACCAAGCAAGGCCGAGGCTTTGGGTAAGGCTATTTCTAAACCCCTTCATCCATAAAAAAGGGAAACAAACTATTATCAGACGAAATACACGTATGGATGTACTTCCTTTTAATAATTTTCATATAGGAAATAATTCTATAATTGAGAGTTTTTCTACAGTTAATAATGGCGTGGGAGATGTAATAATCGGGGATAGATCAAAAATTGGAATCTCAAATGTTGTTATCGGGCCTATAAAAATCGGAAATGATTGTATTCTTGCCCAAAACATTGTACTCTCTGGTTTAAATCATGGCTACGAAGACGTTAATATCTCCCCTGAGGACCAACCAATAACTGCTACTGAAATAATTGTCGAGGATGAAGTATGGATAGGTGCAAATGCTGTCGTTGTAGCAGGAGTTACAATCGGTAAACATTCGGTTGTGGCTGCCGGAAGCATAGTAACAAAAGACGTCCCAGCCTACTCTGTCGTTGGTGGTAATCCTGCAAAAATCCTCAAACAATATAACCCCGAATCGAAAAAGTGGGAAAGAATTCGTTAACTATTTTAGAAAAATCATTTTAATTTTGGTATGAGAAATCCGATTACCGCTTTTCGCTATTTTATTGACTTTATAAAAAATAAGCAGTTTTACTTCCTTTTTACCGCTTTCAAATTTATTTTTACAAAGAAGACAAATCCAATTGATAGAATCATTAAAACTACAAGCGGCACTTTTTTATGTCGAAAAAATACGATGGATTTTCTTTTTGCGAATCATGCCTATGAGTGGAACGTAAAAAAGTTCATTCTAAAAAATTATAAAAATTATACGGTTTTTCTTGATATTGGTGCAAACATAGGAACGTACTCAATTTTATTAGGCCGTAAAGGCTTAAAATGTTTTGCTTTTGAACCCTCTCAAGAAAATTTCAAGGCTCTCACAATGAATATTGAACTGAATGCTTTACAAGAAAGTGTGAAGGTTTTCAATTTTGGATTAGGAAAAACAAATTGCGAAAAAGAATTTGTTTTCAACTCATTGAATACAGGAGCTTCGCATGTTATTTCAAAACCTGAAAAAAACAAGACTTATAATATTATTGTAAAAGATTTCGATTCTGTTTATAAAAATTTAAATTTTAAGAAAGAGGATAAATTTCTGATAAAAATTGATGTTGAAGGAATGGAGCCTGAGGTTTTCGAGGGAGCAAAATCATTCTTTTCGGAGTTTGCGGAAATTCTATGTATAGCTGAAGATAAACATTGTGGAAATAAAAAATTAATAAACCAGCTCAAACAAATTATTAATCCGTGTTTTAAAAGAATTGATAAATATAATATGTGCTTTAAAAAAAATTGATTATTGCATCTGGCAGTTCAATGCTTTTAAACTTTTGAAGCTTTACTAAACTTTTCTCTTTATAATTTCTTACTAATCCGTGTAAATCTGTTGTATAGCTATTACACTAAGATACTCAAAGAATCCTCAATCCGAAAACTTTCGGGACACAAAGAAAAACTTCCTTTCCATTAAGCCTCATTGATTTTATGCCAAAAAAGAGTATACAGAACCAAAAGCATTGTCAGTCGCCTCATCACAATTGTTTATAGTCTCTATTGTTGCCAACAGTTTTTATTCGTTTATACTTTTTATACATAGATCTATTAGTGACAACATTCTAAAAAACAATTAATCAGTATGTTTTGATTTTGTCACTTCGACTTTGTCTGTTTCGTGGTGTCTAATTTTATATTCATTTCCAATTTTCGTTAATAGCCTAAATTCATCTTCAATGAATTTAAAATCAAAACCATCTGATGCTTTTTTAACTAACTCAATTGAAGATTTCTTTTTATTTGAGTCGTAATATGTTTTTATTCGTTCAAACGCGTCCCAAAGTTTTTCTAAAGCAATTTGCTTATCTTTTGGTATAAAAAATCTGTCTTTAGCTTCGTTTATGAGAGAATCTAATTCCTCGTCATTAGTTTTGGTTTTGCGGTCAAATAAAAGCTCAACATTTACATTTAAATCTAAGAGATAAGACAAGTCAATTCCATTGTCAATTTCAAGACTATCATTGAGTATTTCTTTGAATTCCTTAATTGCTTTCTTATATTCGGTATCAAAATATAGCTGGTTTTCTTTTGCATGTTTACGGAAATCACGCTTGTTAAATAATCCTTTTCTAAAGACAAGGGATAAATCCTGGATGTTAAGCAATAACAAGGTGTCTTTAACCCAAAACCGTCTGGTTGAGCCATCGTGAGTATATGAAAATCCTAAATCTTTAAAAAACTTTGTTAGAAAGAAAGAACTTCGATAGGGAAAACTATTGTTGTCTCCACAAATCAATTCTGCGATTTCCATTTCAAACTCTGGATTGTTGTGTCTTGCTTTAAGCAGCTTTAATTTTTGTAAATCTGATTCACTTTTTTTGTTCGCTATAAGTCCAAATACAATATCGGAAATTAATGATTGAGCCTGTTCAAATCCTTTTTTGTTTATTTCAATCGCCATAAATTAGATTTTAAAATGGTAAGCCATCATCAATTATCTCGTTGAAATCAACTTGTTCATAAAACTCAATTTGATTGAATCTAATTTTTTCGTTTTCGCTCAAAACGTTCGTAATTTCATTTTTGAGAGTTTCAAATGCTTCGAGATTATTGTCATTCATTGATGTACTAAACTCATAAAGCTTAAACATTGCTGATTCCAAAACCTCTATTTTCTTTTTGTCGGTCATTTTCTAATTGTTGGCAGCAGCTGTGTATATGTAATATTATATTTATTTTTCTTTTATATTCTGCAAAAGGTGTTCTTTATTTTTTCACAAATATAGAAATTATTATTAACTATTTAAATTATTGGGTGGTTGTTTTGCTGGGTGGGGGTTATACTGAAACGCATAAACTTTGCAATAGACGAAAACATAAAAGACTTGGTATTTCAATAATTATGTCATGATATTTTTGAATTCTCAATCCGTGAAAGTTTAAAAGGGAAAGGTTAACGGTTATGCTAAGTGTAGTTGGGCAAATTTAATGCACCACACCTCGCAATTATT
>CAZBSL010000246.1:2556-4621 GCA_964494265.1 uncultured Bacteroidales bacterium | reverse complement strand
GTCTGGACGAGACTCGAACTCGCGACCTCCTGCGTGACAGGCAGGCATTCTAACCGACTGAACTACCAGACCAAAAATTTAAGAACGTTTCCCTTTAAAAAAGGAGTGCAAAAATAACTATTATTATTATTCTACCAAATAAATAAACGCTTTTTTATATTTTTTTTTATTTAGATTTTTTTTTCGCTTTTAAGCATTAAATAAGTATTGGAAATAAGGAAAATATGAAATTTAGAGCAAGGTCATCAAACCTGTATTTCCTTTATACCTTTATATCCATTTTTCATCCATGCTATTTTTTAAAACATCCCTCTATAATATCATCATCAGCAATATTTGCAAGAGTTACTTTAAGTTTTGGTTCTGATTTCATTGCACGTTTTATTGAAAAAACAGCTTCTTTGTTTCGTGCCCAACTTCGGCGTGCAATACCGTTATTTACATCCCAATAGAGCATTGACTTTAACCTACGGTCGGAATCATCCGAGCCGTCAAGAACCATTCCAAATCCACCATTAATTACTTCTCCCCAGCCGACTCCGCCACCATTATGTATTGATACCCAAGTTGCACCCCTAAAAGAATCACCAATAACATTTTGAATTGCCATATCAGCAGTAAAGCTTGAGCCGTCATATATATTTGCTGTTTCGCGATAAGGAGAATCAGTACCTGAAACATCATGATGATCGCGGCCCAAAACAACCGGAGCAGAAATTCTTTCTTCTTTAACAGCTTTATTAAAAGCTTCTGCGATTCGGGTACGGCCTTCGCAATCAGCATAAAGTATTCTTGCCTGTGAACCGACAACCAATTTATTGTCGGCTGCAGATTTTACCCATAATAAATTATCGTTTAGCTGCTGCTTTATTTCTTTAGGCGAATCTTTCAACATATTTTCGATTACTTCTGCTGCAATTTCATCGGTTGTTGCAAGGTCTTCGGGTTTTGAACTTGTGCAAACCCATCGGAAAGGGCCAAATCCGAAATCAAAACACATTGGGCCCATAATATCCTCTACATAAGATGGATATTTGAATGTTCCGTCTTCTTTCATAACATCGGCTCCTGCACGGCTTGATTCTAATAAAAATGCGTTTCCATAATCCCAAAAATACATTCCATTTTTAGTAAGGCGATTAATTGCATTAACCTGGCGGATTAAAGACTTTTGAACTTCTAATTTAAACCGGTCTGGATCATCAACCATCATTTTGTTTGCTTCTTCAAAACTTAATCCAACAGGATAATATCCTCCCGACCAGGGATTATGAAGTGAGGTTTGATCTGAACCAAGCTCTATCTTAATATTTTTATCTGCAAATTTTTCCCAAAGCTCAACTATATTCCCCTTATAAGCAATTGAAACTGCTTCTTTATTCTTTCTTGCTTTTTCAAGTCTTATTCTCAACTCATCTAAATCCGTGTAAACTTCATCAACCCAACCTTGTGCGTGCCTTTTTTCAACAGCTTTGGAGTTAACGTCGGCAATAACACAAATTGCTCCTGCTATAACACATGCTTTTGGTTGTGCACCCGACATTCCTCCAAGCCCGGAGGTTACAAATACCTTCCCACCAAGACCGTTTTCACCATCCGGCAATTTTCTTCCGGCATTTAAAATCGTAATAGTAGTTCCATGAACAATTCCCTGGGGTCCGATGTACATAAATGAGCCGGCAGTCATTTGCCCGTATTGTGAAACTCCAAGTGCATTAAATTTTTCCCAATCATCGGATTTTGAATAGTTTGGAATAACCAAGCCATTAGTAATTACAACACGAGGTGCATCTTTATGCGATGGAAATAAACCCATCGGATGCCCCGAATACATTGCTAAAGTCTGATCATCTGCCATCTCGGCAAGATATTTCATGGTCAATAAATATTGTGCCCAGTTTTGAAAAACTGCGCCATTTCCACCATAAGTAATTAATTCATGTGGATGTTGTGCCACAGCATCATCAAGATTATTACTTAACATCAACATTATAGCTGCAGCTTGTACCGATTTGTGAGGGTAATCATCAATTTTTCTTGCCGAGATTTTATAATCCGGCCTAAA
>CAZBSL010000246.1:0-2456 GCA_964494265.1 uncultured Bacteroidales bacterium | reverse complement strand
GAAATTATTTATATTCATTTGACTTATTTGTAAAATTTGCTATCTGTTAATTTTGTAATAATTCTTATTTTGATGGCTGTTCGCTTATTGCCTTAAATTGGGATTTTAGAATCTATGCTTTATGCAAAAGAACTTAATGTCTGATATTAAAAACTTAAATTATAATTACAACACTCCTGTCTTTTTTAATATTTCACCCAAATCGTTATGGTTTCTTGAATATTCAATTAATGCTTTAATAAGTTTTTCCTGCTCTCTTTGTACCGGTTTTATTGCAGTACGCCTGTCCCAAATCACAAAACCAATTAATGAAAAAACTGCCCCAAGAATAAAAATCAATAATATGTATATGTTATCAAGCTGTTTCTGTTGAGAATCAAATCTTGTTTCTATGCTTTCAAACCTTGTTTCCATGCTTTCAAACTTTGTTCCCATGCCTTCAAACCTTGTTTCCATGCTTTCGAATTTAACATTCATCTCGTTACGCAGGGATTTTACTTCAATTTCTGTTTGAATAATTCGGTCGCGATCTTCCAAAGTAAAAGGTACAGCTCTACTTTGTGTGAAACTTGTTAAATAGTAAAATACAAACAATATTACTAACAAATATTTTTTCATATTTCAGTAATTTTTACAAAATTAATAAATTTATTGATTAAGGGCTAAATTTTTTCCTTAATATTTTTCATTATATTGTAAAGAAATTCCCTGGCTCTAAAAAGTTGAGCTTTAACAGTTCCAAGTGGAAGGCTCAGCTCTTTTGAAATTTCATCGTACGACAATTCTTTGAAATACCTTAATTCAATTAAATTTCGATAATGAGGCTTAAGTTTTTCAACAATTTCTCTCATCATCTTTATTTTTTGTTTTAGAATAATTTTTTCTTCAGGATCGGGTAATTTTGAAGGAATATTTTTAGTTCGCATCAAATCATAATCATTATCTTTATGATCATCATTTTGAAAGGAATTTCTTTTTTTTCTTCGTAAAAAATCTATGCAATTATTTGAGGCAATTGAAAACAACCAAGTACTAAAAGCATACTCAGCTGTATATTGATGAAGATTTTTAAATGCTTTTCCAAAAGCTTCAATAGTAAGGTCTTCGGCATCGAGTGGGTTGCTTGTTTTTTTTAGCAGCATAAAATAAATGGGGTCTCTGTAATAATTCAGTAGCTCGGCAAAAGCTTTCTGATCGCCTTTCGTTAATGCTAACTGAACTAATTGATAATCTCTTTGTGCTTTAGGGGAAAGATGTGAAACTATTTCCATTTTTTTTGCTTAATAAAGATATTTGTAAAACTTAAAAAAGGTATAATTAACATAAAAAATATCTCGAAAATCGGGCTAAACCATATTAATCCTTTTTCTTCTAATTGATTAAAACTTTTTTTCATGATAAATAATTGACTCAATAATCTAACTAAATAAACTGATAAAACGATAATAATATTATACAAATTCGCAAGAAGAAAAATAAAAGTCAAATAGAAAATCCCTTGCGAAAGTGAAAAACCACCTAATAGGATTTTAAATTTCATTTTATAATATTTCCCTGTTAACAGATGCCTTCTTTTCTGTTTCATCCATCTCGAAAAAGATGTTTCTGGAACTGAAGTTGTGTGACTTTCCGGCCTGAATTCAACAGAAGTATTTTGTTTATCAGCAACACTATTAATAAAAAGATCATCGTCACCGGAATTTATTTTATAATGCGAAATAAATCCTTTGTTTTTGTAAAACAATGATTTGCTATAGGCAAGATTTCTACCTACTCCCATATATGGTTTTCCTATTAATGCAAAAGAAAAATACTGAATAGCTATTTGAATGGTATCGAATCTTATTATTTTATTTAATAAGCCCTTTCTTTTTTCATATCCACCATAAGCAAGAATAATTTTCTTATTATTTGAAAAATTTTCTTCTATTAGACTGATCCATTGGGAACTTCTTGGCCTACAATCGGCATCGGTTAATATAATTAATTCATTTTTTGCAGACTTAATTCCAAGTGAAAGCGGGAATTTTTTCCCGGAAAAAAAATTCAGATTTTCTTTTAATTCGACAACTTTAAGATTATCATACTTTTTACTAAAATCTTCCAACAAATCGTTACTATCATCAGTCGAAGAATCATTTACCACAACTACTTCAAAATCGGGATAATCTTGTTCAAGAATTATTGGGAGGTTTTTTTTAAGATTTATATATTCGTTGCGTGCTGAAATAACTACCGAAACACCTTGGCCCGAACCGGATATTGGTTTTTTATTATAAAAAGCAAAACTTCCATAAACCTTCCAATAATAAATCAGTTGAATTAAAGCACTAATAGAAAATATTATAAATATTATAAAAACAAATATATTGTCGTTCATTCAATATAATTATTACAGTAAATTTGAAACTACAAAGTTATTCAATCTTCGCTATTAAAACCTATCTTTGAAAAAA
>CAZBSL010000245.1:0-4637 GCA_964494265.1 uncultured Bacteroidales bacterium | reverse complement strand
TGTAAAATATAGATTATCATTTGATTAAGAATAAGATTTTTTGTAAATATTGTTTTTATAAGACTTGATTATTTATTCATTTTTTATTCCTAAGTCAAAGGAAAATAATTATTTATTACTTTTGTTTTTTATTATATACGAAATTTTATATGTTCATGAAAATTTCGGAAATAAGAACCAATTAATAAAAAAACCCTATAAAATGAAAAAAAATATTTTTATCCTCATGCTCTTCAGCTTGATCTTTCACTTTTCAATATTTAGTCAAAAAAATGAGAAAATTCCTTTAGATCACTCTGTTTATGATACATGGAAGGATTTGAAAAATGCTAAAATTTCCAATAATGCCGAATGGATTTCTTACGAGATTAATCCGCAAAAAGGCGACGGGAATTTATATGTTTATAATCTAAATACTTCAAAATTTGATTCTATACCAAGAGCTTATGACGCAGAAATTTCTTCAAACTCAAGTTTTATTGCATTCAAAATCAAGCCTCAGATTTTAACTACAAGAAAAGCAAAGCTTGATAAAGTTAAAAAAGAAAAAATGCCGAAAGATTCGATTGGAATCCTTGTATTCGGTAGTGATACAATTATTAAATATGAGAACCTGATTTCTTACAAACTACCCGAAAAAAATTCGAATTGGTTTGCATTTTTATTAAAGAAAAAGAAAGTTGAAAATGATAGTATATCAAATGATACACTTTCAAAAAAAAATAAGGAAGGTAAATCGAAAAAAGATAAGGTAAAAAAAGGCGATTTGTTTGTAATAAATCCGATTTCAAATAAGGAATACACTTTCAAAAATGTCGAAGATTATTTTATTTCTAAAAACGGAAAACTTATTGGAATTATAACTTCAACAAATGATTCTATTGATTCAACAAGAGTTGTTGTATTTAATACAGAGAAAACATTCACTAAACAAATTCTATCAAAAGCTGGAACTTCAAAAAATATAATTATCGATGATGAAGGAAAACAACTTAGCTTTATTTATTCAGCAGATACATGTGAAAGCAAAGCATATTCACTCTTTTATTACGATGAAAATTCAGACAATACAAGAGTTATTGCTGATAGTTTGAATGCTGCAATGCCGAAAAATTACAGCATCAGTCCATTCAAAAAAATGTTTTTCTCCGATAATGGCAAAAGACTTTATTTTGGTACAGCTCCCAAACCACTTCCTGAACCAAAAGATACTTTGACTGAGGATGAGAAATGTAGCGTAGATATTTGGAATTGGAAAGATAAGTTACTACAACCACATCAATTAAAACGATTGGAAAAAGAAAAGAAGATTTCATTTCAAGCAGTATATTTTCCGAAAACCGGCCTGATGACGCAATTGGGCGATACTTTGATTAGGAATGTAGTTATTAATAAAAAAAATGAAGGTGAATTTGCTTTGGGAATAGACGACCAACCCTATTGGAAAAATCAATCATGGGAAAGTTCCCACAAAAAAGATATTTATCTTATCAATCAAAAAACCGGCGAAAAGCAATTAATTTTAAAAGCGAAACAATCAACAGTAACTCTTTCTCCAGATGAGAAATATATTGTTTGGTATGAATCAGTTGATAGTTCATGGAAAGCTTACTCAATTAAGGAAAAAGAATTTGTTTGCTTAACAAAAAATATAGATGTTAATTTTTATAACGAGAAACATGATATGCCTTTCCTGCCAGGGTCGTATGGAATCGGAGGCTGGACGAAAAACGACAAATATATTTTCATTAATGATAGGTTCGATATTTGGAAAGTTGATCCAAGCGGAAAATTGAAAGCCGAAAATATTACTAAAGGATTTGGCCGTGAGAATGATATTAGATTTAGAATTATAAAACTTGATAAGGAAGCTCTTTGTGTGGACGAAAATAATATTTTACTTTCAGCTTTCAATGAAAACACAAAACAAAGCGGTTTTTTTAGAACCAAGATCAATTCAAGGGAAAACCCACAGCTTTTAATTTTTGAAGATTATAGTTTTAATAGGCCACAGAAAGCTAAAAATTCAGACAAAATAATTTGGAATAAATCAACTTTTATTGAATATCCCGAGCTTTGGGTAAGTGATTTGAATTTTCGTGATGCAAAAAAAATAAGCAATACAAATCCTCAACAGGAAAAATATTTATGGGGAACTAATGAATTGGTAGAGTGGACAAGCTTTGATGGAAATCATTTAAGGGGCATTTTATATAAACCTGAAAATTTTGATCCAAGCAAGAAATATCCGATGATTACATACTTCTATGAAAGGTCATCTGATAGGCTTAACAGACATCTAATACCCAAACCAAGCAGGTCAGTAATCAATTTTCCTTTATATACCAGCAATGGCTATATTATTTTTGTTCCCGACATAATTTATAAAAACGGCTTGCCCGGAAAAAGTGCTTATAATGCTATTCATAGTGGTGTGATGAAACTTTGTGAAAAAAGTTTTATTGACAAAAATAATATTGGCTTACAAGGCCAAAGTTGGGGCGGCTATCAGGTTGCTTATTTAGTTACTCAAACAAATTTTTATAAAGCTGCAATGGCCGGAGCTCCGGTCAGCAATATGACAAGCGCTTATGGTGGAATCAGATGGGGTTCAGGCATGAGCCGGATGTTTCAATATGAAGAAAGCCAAAGCAGAATTGGAGGAACGCTTTGGGATAAAACAAATCTTTATATCGAAAATTCGCCGGTTTTTTATGCCGATAGAATCGAAACACCATTATTGATAATGCATAACGATAATGATGGTGCTGTCCCCTGGTATCAGGGTATTGAGTTATTTGTAGCTCTCAGAAGATTAAATAAACCCGTTTGGATGCTTACCTATAATGGTGCTCCACATAATCTTTCGCGTCGAGCCGATTGCGAAGATTTAAGCATTAGAATGCTTCAATTTTTCGATCATTATTTAAAAAATGCTCCCATACCTGTTTGGATGGAGAAAGGTATTCCGGCTATTGAAAAAGGGAAAAATAAGGGATATGAGTTTGTAAAATAATTGTGAATAGCTTTTGTTACACTTCAATATAAAAATCCAAACAGCCACAACGGAAGTGCACTACCAACAGGATATTCCATATTGTCTTTTACAATGTATGCGTTCTTTAATCCTTGTATTTGCCCCCTGCCTTTGTTTTTCCCACCTATTTCAAAAATATACCGGCCGTCTATTTCAAAATCGGAGGCTTTTGGGTGTCTGACTTTGTGTTGAACAATTAATTGACTGTAGAAAAATGTTTCCCTAATACTTCCTGTCATGGGCTTGCCTGAAGCCATGGCAAACATTAGATTAGTATTGTTCAGGTAAATCATCTCCGGTTTTTGTAAAGTTGCGATACTGCTTCCAGAGGGATAAAGCATGTTGATTAATCGTGCTTCTTCAAGAAAATACAAGTAGTTTGAAACTGAGTTTCGGTGTATGCGGCTTTTTTCAGCCAGTTTAATAATATTTGGTTTAAAAGGAACTTGCTGCGCAATTATGTAGATCAATTGGAGCATTTTTTTTGCATTCCTGATATCAAATCCCTTCAATTCAGCCATATCAGATTCGACTATATTTCTTACAAGTTGTCGTAACCTTTGCGGATACCCTTCTTTATCTTCTACTGAAAAAGGATAATAACCGTAAGCAAGGTAATCCTGAAAATATTCCATTGGCCTGAAATCTTTTTGAAAAAGATCTCTAAGTGATTTATCCGTATTAATAATCGTTTGTAAAGATATGCGCCCTACATTAGTTATTTTGTTTAATAAAAGATACTCCCTATACGATAAGCCGTGCAGTTCATAAATTAATGCCCTTCTACTGAGATCACCCTCTTGTTTTGAGATATTGATAATTGATGAACCTGTAAAAACAATTTGCAGATCACTATATCTGTCGTAGAGGTTTTTAACTTCCCGTGCCCACCCTGGATATTTATGTACTTCGTCCAACACAAGTACCTTACCACCTTTCAGGTGAAAATCTCGTCCTGTATCTAACAAAGAATTGACAGTAAAATACATATCGTCAATTGACAGGTAAGCTACTTTTGATGGTGGGAGTTTCAATTTCCTGAGCCACTGCAGTAGCATTGTAGTTTTTCCTGTACCGCGTGCCCCTTTTATTCCTATCAATCTGTTGTCCCAATTTATTTCATCCATAAGATATCTGCTGAAATTCATTGAAACACTATTAATCAGCCTGTCGGATTGTTCAAGTAGTTCGTTCATTGCATAAATATTTATGCAAAAATACTATTTTTATGCACATCTACATGTGCATAATCAATTTTTTTTATCAATATTAATATTGCTTCTATATTTTTCTTAGCAGATTTCTTAATTTGCTGAAATTCATCCAAAGCCAATACTGTTGGCTTATCTGCGTTTTCAAGGATATTAAAAACCTGCTACAATGTTAATTGGACCTGTTTTTGATTTTTAAAGTTAAAATCAATTTCAGTTTAGAAAGTAATTGGGTTAATACTAATTGAAGGACTTATACCTGAAAGAACCTTTTGTGAGGAAAGGATTTTTTTCATAGTATAATAATTTTTAACGAATGATTTATTATGCAAAAGCCTTAAACAATAATTTGTTTTCCAAATTTCCTGCACTAAAAATATATTTCAAGT
>CAZBSL010000244.1:0-4669 GCA_964494265.1 uncultured Bacteroidales bacterium | reverse complement strand
AAGGGTTTTAGTTAATCTTGAAAGCAATGAAAGTATTTCAATTTAGTAATAAATTTAAAAAAAAGTAAAGTGATATTATCCATGTGGATTTTCCATTTTACTTAACAATAATTTGTTTCGTTAAAGTTTTATTATCAGTTTCAATACGCACAAAATATAAACCCTGTGTTAAGTTTTCGGTACTTATTCTGATTGATTCATTTTTTGTAATTCTCTCGTAAACAATAATTCCCAAATAATTAAATAGTTGAATTCTATTTATTTTTGATTCAGATTGAACAATGAAATAATTATTGGCAGGATTAGGGTAAATAGTAAATATTTCATCATTAATTTCTTCAATTCCGGGTCCAAATTTTAAGAACTTAGCAATACTGTATTTTCCATCACCACTCGGATAAGTTCTTTTCAGATATGATGTCCCGTAAGGATTTAAAAACTCATATTCACAAATTAACTCAATCCCTTGATTATTATCCCAAACCATAAATTCAATATCATTTCCTTCTTCATATCCTTCTATTTCAGATAATGTACTGAAAACAGCCAATTCGTTTTCAAAATAATTTTCAGAAGAAATTGATATAGCTCCAACAATTTCATTTCCATCAAAGGCTGCAACTTCATCACCAATTTCCAGCCCTTCAACATAAATTGTATAGACCGGATCGGCAGCATTTCCTCCATTAAAGTAAAAATGAGTTGTTGATATTTTATCTTTCAGAACTACACTTTTAACAGCAGTTGCAGGGAAAATTAATTCATCATCGGCAAACATTTTTATAAGATAACCATCGCCGGGCTGACAATCACCAATACCATTTATCCAATTCGGTCCGATTTTACGAACAGTACTTCCATCCGAGTTTCTGATAAAATCAAGATTATCGTTAAGGATAACTTCAAAAGCATCAAGTGCATTGATTGAATAATCAAGGAAATAACTTATAAATTGGAATCCTGTTTCAAGTTCAATCGGAGTTGAGATATTCACTTTTTCGCCTGTAATGCTTAAAACTTCTTCACCGAACATTTTGAAAAGATACCCTTCAGAAAACATCCAATCGCCTATTCCATTTACCCATATCGGCCCTATCTTTCTAAAAGTTTCACCTTCGGAGTTTCTTACAAAATCAAGATTATCATTCAAAATATCTGTTAAAACAATTTCCATATTCTCTTCTTCAGGAATCAAGTATGTGGAAATAAATTGATAGCCCAAGCTTAAGCCTATATCTTGAGTTTCCAGCCCTGAAGCATCCAAGCCACCTGAAAAACAATATACTTCACCACTGCGTCCTCCCAGTATCATTTCCATTGAACCATCGCCTGTAATATCGGGAATAGCAGAAATCGCATCAACCGCCGAACTAAATGGAATTGAACATAATTCCGTTCCATCTGTACCATCTAAGAAATAACCGTAATTATTTGAATATAATGTTCCGATTATCACATCATTTATTCCATCTCCATTGATATCGGCAATTTTATCAACATTCCATGATTTGTCGGCAAGCGGGTGTAACCAAATGTTTTGTGCATCGTAACCGCTAATAACTACTCCATTTGTTCCACTATGAGCAATCAGGATATCGGAATATCCATCACCATTCACATCATCTAACTTTTCAAACCTAAGAATTAGAACATTTCCGAGGCTTCCGGAATGAATTTGAGAAGCATTGACGGGGTCGAGAAAATAAAAATTTCCGGAAAAATCGCCTGCTGCAACATCATTAATGCCATCGCTATTAATATCACCTAATGATTCAATTGCCCAGACTGATGAGCCCGCCGTAATAAAAGTCCCTTCTACTAATCCGGATGCACCATTAATGAAAGCAACTTTTCCTTCTGTTTCGCTCGAATTTGTTGCACCTGCGGCAACATCAGGAATACCATCATTGGTAAAATCTTCAATTCCAATTACGGAAAATACAGCCCCATTAAGAAGTCTTTCCCAGATAGGATCACCATTTTGACCATCAAGACAATAAACTCTTCGAGGCCCTGCATTATTACCATCGTTGCCGGTGGCTGCTAAGACATCATTAATTCCATCATTATTATAATCATACTTACTGTCAACCTGATAAAGCCATCCACCATCGCCATATTCATGAGTATCGTGAACCCAAAGTGTTTCTCCGCTGAATCCCGAGATTGCAATTATTGACCTTCCACCCCAGGCAGTACCGATTATTATATCTTCATAAGAATCTGCATTTAAATCGTTACAAGAATTTAACGAATTTTGATTGTATAATGAACCAGCTTCATTTTCCCATAATATATCTCCATTGTTGAAAGAATTTCCATTGAAAGCTCTAACGAAACCATCTTCGGAAGCAACAATAACATCAGCAATTCCATCACCATTGATATCCTGTATCGGAACTATTCCTTTTGGGCTATTGTCGTAACTTGTGCTAATTGTGTAATGCCATAGGTTTTCTCCTATCGGAAACTCCATTTCAACACCTGTTCCCGAAACAATCATTTCAACAGGATTATTATTTAGATCATTACTATAAACATTTACAATAGAATTGTATGGAATACTTTGTACGGGATTAAACCAAATCCGGAATTCAGCAGAACATAAAACTCCAATTTCGTAAGGAAAATTTATTGAATTGTCAATAATAAAAGCCGGATCATCAGGCAGAATATCTTCAATTATTAAAGTTTCGTCTCCAATATTTTCTATTTCAAATATCCAACCTACTAAAGCATTTGTTCTTACATTCCCAAAAGAATGCGTTGTTATAGGAATGTTTATATTAGGGCCTGAAATAACGGCTTCTCCAGTTAAAGTAACTTCTACCCAAGGAGTAACAGGATCATCTGATTCAACTGTAATAATTGTGTTTAAAGTTCCAATCTCAGGTGGAGCATAAATCAAAGAAATTTGGATGAAATCATTGGGTGAAATCGTAACAGGCAGAGGATAATCATAAAAGATAGGAGGAGATGATGCTACATTTATATAATTAATTGTAAGATCAGCATTACCGTTATTATAAATTGTCATATCCCAAATTGAACTATCACCAACAGTAACAGTACCGAAATCATGTGTTGTCTCTGGCAAGTAAATTTCAGGAGTTCCTGATCCGCCGAGATTAATTTTATAAAGTGTACTGTTTGAAGATAATGCCCCATCAACATACCAAAGAAATTGCCCGTCAAAAACAATCCCGGCTGGTTTGGGGCTTTCGGAAGGATGACTTTCAAGGATATTTCCTGATTGATCGGTTTTATATAACATATTATCATAATAATCGGCAATCCAGAGATTTTCATTCTCCAAACAAATATCCCAGGGTTGGTCACCAGGTGCTTGAAAACTTTCCAAAATTGCTCCTCCTGCATCAACTTTATATATCGTACTCGGATCAGGATAATACGTGCAGACCCAAAAATCATTATTATCAAAAGCAATGCCCGACATATAATGATCAGGCAAATCAAACTGAGATATCAGGTTCCCGGACAAATCAAGTTGAAATGCTTGAGCCGGTTGACTGGAAGAACCGGCGTGATCGGTTGTCCATAAATATTGACCATCCCAGGTCAGACCGAAACAGTCTTCAATTGTAGGGCTTGAAAACAGCAATTGGCTATTTCCCGTGGCCGGATCAAAACGATATATTTTATCGCCATTACTCCCATAAATGCCACTATAAATATAGGTTCCATCAAAGGCAAGTCCTGATGCTTTTCCGGGGATTGAATATGTGTCAACAATTGTCCAATCCTTTGAGAAATAACCATCTTTTTCGTTGGGTTGACCGGTAACAAATAAGAATGATATTAAGCTAACTATTAAAAAGTAAATTTTTTTCATAATTTTTCACTTTTAGTTTTAATTACATTTTATCCATCTTACTACTAACAAGATAATTATATCTTATTTGGCTGTTTTGTAATCCTATTTTTTACAAAAATAGATAATTTTTTTTAAAAAAAAAAAATAAATATTCAAAATAATACTAAAAAATTATTTTTAGAAAAGTAGTAATACGGAAAGCTAATTATTCCGAATTAATTGGGATTTTCAATATAAACGAAAAAATTGAACCTAAAAGCTCGCTCTTATTTCATCCAAAGTCTGCTTCATTTGAGGAGCCATTTTAAAATACGACTCAAGTATTTCACAAGAATAATCAGGACAGTAAGCACAATTTTTCAGAGATTTAGAATTACAACACTCCCTTACTTTACAAACTTTACAATGGCTAAAAATTATTTCGCCGGTTGAAAGGCATCCTTCGCAATTTATATCTTCAGGTTTTATGTTGACAGAATAATGCTGTGACCAAAGCTTTGCAGTTTCTTCACGTTTTTCATTGTCATTAGTTATTGTTGCAATGTAAGCATTACACTCGTTGCATTTTAGTCCACAAATAGATATTATTTCTTCCATTTTTTTTATTAATTAAAAGTTAATACTATTGATAAGGGGGGAACGATGAAATGAAGGTATATGCATCTGCTGAAGGTTTTAGTGTATGTGAGTAATTCAATGTCCGGCAATAGTCATATTCCTTATCATTATATTTCTTATGTTCTCCATATTATGTTTACAAATAAATTATCATTGTTAATAAACTATCATTTTTTTTGTTTTTGTAAAACCACCGGCTTCCATTGAATAAAAATA
>CAZBSL010000243.1:0-4669 GCA_964494265.1 uncultured Bacteroidales bacterium | reverse complement strand
TTTCAACAAATTAACCCTTTTAAAAGTCGGGATGGTGAGACTCGAACTCACGGCCTCTGGTCCCCCAGACCAGCACGCTAACCAACTGCGCCACATCCCGAAAATTTAAGCTGCAAACATAATTATTTTTTTATTAAACAATCAGATTTTTTCTAACAAAAAAAGCGATTTCCAAATTCTGATTTTGAGTTAATAAAGAAAACTGATCAAAATACCTGCAGCTACTGCCGAGCCAATAACTCCCGAAACATTTGGGGCCATAGCATGCATCAACAAATGGTTTGAAGGGTCTTCTTTTAATCCTTGAGTCTGCACCACTCTGGCACTATCCGGAACTGCCGATACTCCGGCTGCTCCAACCAGCGGATTGATCTTATTTCCTTCAGATAAGAATAAATTCATAACTTTTGCAAACATAATTCCACCTGCTGTTGCAACCATAAACGAAAAAGCACCAAGAACAAAAATCAAAATAGATTGGGAATTCAGAAACACATCAGCCTGGGTTGAAGCCCCTACGGTTACTCCAAGCAGAATAGTTACAATATCGATTAGAGAGTTTCGGGCAGTATCAGCAAGCCTTTTTGTTACTCCACTTTCTTTAAGAATATTTCCGAAGAAAAGCATACCGAGAAGCGGTAGAGAACTGGGTGAAATAAATGCTGTAAGAATAAGCCCGACTATGGGAAAAATCATTTTTTCGATTTTTGAAACTGCCCGAGGAGGCTTCATTCTAATCAGCCTTTCTCTTCGGGATGTCAAAAGTTTCATGATAGGAGGCTGAATTACCGGAACTAAAGCCATGTAGGAATATGCCGCAATTGCAATCGGGCCGATAAGATTTCTTGTCTGAATTCCATTTATAATTCCACCATTTGCAAGTTTCGATGAAAGATAAATAGCAGTAGGGCCATCAGCACCTCCAATAATTCCGATTGCACCTGCTTCGGGAAGATTAAAACCAAGAAATAACGCACCGATAAAAGTAAGAAAAATTCCAATCTGGGCAGCAGCTCCCAATAACATTAACCTTGGATTGGATATTAATGATGAAAAATCGGTCATTGCTCCGATGCCAAGAAAAATCAGAGGTGGGTAAATGCCTTTTATAACTCCAAAATATAAATAGTTCATCACACTACCTTCTTGATAGATACCCAACTGAAGGTTTATGCCACCGGTCTGGAAAAATGGAATATTTCCAATTAATATTCCTGTCCCAATCGGAATCAACAATAATGGTTCGTAATCGTATTTTATTGCAAGAAAAATAAAGAATAGGCCTACAAAAAGCATAATTATATGGCCTGTAGTTGCATTACTAAAACCGGTATATTCAAAGAATTTTTTAATTCCTGATGCAGCACTTGATTCTTTTGTATAATTCGAAGTTTCAGCAATTTCACCACTCGATGTTACAAGGCTTGTATTTTCTGAATTCTTATTAATCTCAGACTTTTCAGAAGTTCCAAAGCAGGATGAAACAATTGATAATACGGCAATTATTCCAACTATTGTAATAAATTTTCTAAGAGCCATTTTTACATAAGTTCAATTAATATATCATCCTGAAGTACATTATCGCCAACTGCAACTTTAATTGACTTTATAGTACCATCTTTTTCAACCAAGAGAGAGTTTTCCATTTTCATAGCTTCATAAACAAGCAATTTGTCTCCTTTTTTGACTTGATCACCCTCTTTAACAAATATTTGCATAATAATACCCGGTAACGGTGCTTTAATTGGGGTTATGCTACTTATATTCTTTTTAAACTTATGAGCACTTTTCGGATTTACAACAGCCGATCTGACCAATACGGGAGTTTTCGATTCTTTTAATTCTCTTTGAACTTCCACTTTATATGGAGTCCCATTTACTTCAATTTCAGCAAAATCATTTTCAAAGTTTTTAATATCAACTTCGTAAAAATGCCCCCTGATTTTAAATTTAAAACTTTTCATCAGTTAATAATTTTTCAATAATAATCATTTTTTCATGCAATTAATTCGGATAACGCCTTAAACTATAAATCTTTGAACTCCATGGTGAATAAGCCCGTTCGATTTTTTTAATCGTAATAACATTACTTTCGACATCATGAAGTTCGTGAAATAAGTATATTGCCATACTGATTGCAGCACTTTCATCACCTGATATTTGCAAATCTTTTACTGCCGCACATTCTTCTTTTCCTTCCCGCCGTAGCCTATTTCTGACTTCAAGATTTAATAATTTCGACAAATAAGTAAAAACAACATACAAAACGACGAGTGCCGAAAAAACAGTAAAATACCCTACAATTGCAATCACTACACCTTGATTAAAAACCTCAGGCACACTAAAACCTAAATTATATATTATGTTCATTTATAATGGAATATTTGAATGTTTCTTAGGTGGATTAACGTCCTTTTTTGTAGCAAGAGTTCGTAATGCCCTGATAATTCTAAAACGTGTGTTTCTTGGTTCAATCACATCATCAATGTATCCGTATCTTGCAGCTTCATAAGGATTAGCATATTTTTCTCTATATTCTTTTTCTTTCTCGGCAATGAATTTCTCTCTTTCTTTTGGATCTTCAATTTGCATTATTTTTCTACCCTGCAATATTTCGATAGCACCTTGAGAACCCATTACTGCAATTTCGGCTGAGGGCCATGCGTAATTAATATCGCCTCTTAATTGTTTTGAACTCATAACATCATGAGCACCACCATAAGATTTTCGCAAAGTAACAGTTACTTTCGGTACGGTTGCTTCGCCGTAGGCAAACATCAATTTTGCTCCGTGAATAATTATGCCACCATATTCCTGACTACTTCCCGGTAAAAATCCCGGAACATCAACCAAAGTAACTATTGGAATATTAAAAGCATCGCAAAATCTTACGAAACGCGCTGCTTTTCTTGATGAATTAATGTCAAGAACACCGGCAAGGAAATTAGGCTGATTTGCTACAATTCCGACCGACATCCCATCAAGTTTCGCAAAACCTATAATAATGTTTTTTGCATAATGTCTCTGAATTTCAAAAAATTCATTATCATCAACAATTGAATAAATTATATCATTAATATCATAAGGTTTATTTGAATTTTCAGGAATAATATCATTCAGAATATCATCGCGTCTATCTATCGGATCACTACATTCGGTGAGAGGTGGTTCTTCAAGATTGTTTTGAGGCAGGTATGATAATAATTTCCTAATCAACTGAAGGCCTTCCGTTTCATCATCAGCAACAAAATGAGTAACTCCCGATTTTGAACCATGAACACTAGCACCACCAAGGTCCTCTGTCGAAATTTCTTCACCTGTAACTGACTTTGTAACTTTTGGCCCGGTAACAAACATATAGCTTGTTTTATCGCTCATTACGATAAAATCGGTCAAAGCTGGAGAATAAACTGCACCTCCGGCACAAGGCCCGAAAACTGCAGAAATTTGCGGAATAACTCCGGAAGCAAGAATATTTCGTTCAAAAATTTCGGCATAACCTGCAAGGCTTTTAACACCTTCCTGAATTCGTGCTCCACCACTGTCATTGATCCCAATAACCGGTGCACCGACTTTCATGGCCTGATCCATCACCTTACAAATTTTTCTCGCAAATGTTTCGGATAAGGAACCTCCAAAGACAGTAAAATCCTGAGAAAAAACGTAAACCACACGCCCGTCGATAGTTCCGTGCCCTGTAACAACACCGTCTGAAAGATAATGCTGTTTTTCGAGGCCAAAATCATGACTTCTGTGAGTAACAAACATATCAAATTCTTCGAAACTTCCTTCGTCCAATAGAAGATCAATTCTTTCTCTTGCAGTAAATTTCCCTTTGTTGTGTTGGGAGTCTATTCTTTTTTGCCCGCCTCCCAATTTTGCTTCTTCGCGTTTATCAAGAAGCGTCTGTATTTTATTTTCAATTGCCATTTATGATTTGAAATTTAAAATTAGAAATTAGCCTATAATACTCGTTACCAACTTCAGTATTCTGTTAATACGTAAGAAATTTCTAATTTGTATGACTTATAATGTTTACTTTTTTTCGCAAAATTCAGTTAATACCCCAAAGGTTGATTTCGGGTGAAGGAAAGCAATATCAAGCCCTTCAGCACCTTTTCTCGGTTTTTTGTCAATCAATCGAACTCCCTTAGTTTCCATTTCATTTAGAGCATTTTCGATTCCATTTACAGCAAAAGCAATATGATGCAATCCTTCGCCTTTCTTTTCAATGAATTTCCCAACCGGACTCTCAGGATCGGTCGCTTCCAATAATTCGATTTTTGTTTGACCTACTTTAAAAAATGCAGTCTTCACTTTTTGCTCTTTCACCTCTTCGATTGAGTAACATTTAAGCCCAAAAACATTTTCATAAAACGGAATGCTTTCATTAAGACTTTTTACCGCAATCGCAATGTGTTCAATATGCGTTGTTTTCATTTAAAAATTTCTATTGTTAAAATTTTCACAAAGGTATATCAAATTTTATCTTTAGAAATAAAAAACAAAACTTTTTTTTTCTCACATAATGATGTAGGGATAAATCTTTTGTAAAGATAGTATCTACCGAGATGCCAAATCTTTAATATAAAAGCTTATGGTCTTTATGGTTTGATTGTAAATGCGTAAACGCACTCTTATATTGAATTAATTTTTTAAACCCAGCCCC
>CAZBSL010000242.1:0-4671 GCA_964494265.1 uncultured Bacteroidales bacterium | reverse complement strand
GAATAATCAATTAATAATATTTAACTATTTTTTTTTCATAAAATGAATATTGAATGTATTTTTGCGTTTAATATATTGAAAAATAATTTCTAATTATTAATAATGAATATTTTGTATTGGATTTTAAGGTTTTTTGGATATTTGTTATCTCTTCTTCCTTATAAATTGATTTTTATAATTTCTGATTTTTTGTATATTGTTGCTTATTATTTAGTCGGCTACAGAAAAGGGATTGTTTATAATAACCTTAGAAATTCCTTTCCCGAAAAAAGTCAAAAAGAAATTGAAAATATTGCAAAAAAATTCTATCATAATTTATGTGATTTTATTTTTGAGTTAATTAAAGCAAATTACCTTTCGTTCAATAGTTTAAAAAAGACATTTAAATACACAAATATTGATCTGATAAATAAATATTACGATCAGGGTAGAAGTGTTTTATATGTTGGCGGACATATACCCAATTGGGAAATTTGCGGCATGCTTCTGCCGAGATTTGTCAAACATGAAGTAAATGCTGTATATTTACCCCTTTCAAATAATATGTTTGATAAAACTATGATTAATCTAAGGTCAAGATTTGGTGTAAAAATGGTTTCTTCATCACAATCATTGAGAAAATTTATCGAAAACAGAAAAAAGCTCACTCTAAATCTTATGGTCGCCGATCAATCCCCTATCGAAAGCGAGATACATTATTGGACAAATTTTTTAAACCAAGATACACCCATTTTTCTCGGTGTCGAACGAATTGCAAAAAAAATGAATTATGTTGTAGTTTTTACAAGAATTCATAGAATAAAACGTGGAAATTATGAGGTTAGTTTTATTCCCGTTTCTGATAATCCAAAGGAAACAAAGGAATTTGAAATAACCGAAAAACACACTAAATTATTAGAAGAAACAATTAAAATGTACCCTGACAACTGGCTATGGTCGCACAGAAGATGGAAACATAAAAGAGTGCAAAACTAATTATGATAAAAGTTGCCGTTGTAATATTAAACTGGAATGGGCAAAAATTTCTTGAGAAATTTTTGCCTGAAGTTGTAAAACATAGTGCAACATTTGCATCAGTTTTTGTTGCCGATAATGCTTCCACCGATGATTCTGTTTTCTTTTTGAAGAAAAATTTTCCCGAAGTTAAGGTAATTGAAAATTCTGAAAACGGTGGTTTTGCAAAGGGGTATAATGATGCTTTATCAAAAATTGATGCTGAATATTATGTTCTTTTGAACTCAGATATTGAAGTTAGCAAGAATTGGATACCACCGGTGATTGAACTAATGGATAGCGACCAAAAGATAGCAGCTTGTCAACCAAAAATATGCTCATTTCAAGAACCGTCAAAATATGAATATGCCGGTGCATCGGGTGGTTACATCGACAAACTTGGTTATCCGTTTTGCCGCGGCAGGCTTTTTCAATCAATCGAAGAAGACAAAGGGCAATACGATGATATTACTGAAATATTTTGGGCAACAGGAGCTTGTATGTTTGTAAGAGCTAAAGTTTTTCATGATCTCGGAGGACTCGATTCCGATTTTTTTGCTCACATGGAAGAAATTGATTTCTGTTGGAGAGCAAAAAACAGCTCATATAAAATAATGGTTTGCCCTAAATCTGTTGTTTATCATGTCGGTGGAGGAACTTTACCAAAAAGTTCTTCAAGAAAAACTTATTTGAATTTCAGAAATGACTTAATTCTTTTATATAAAAATTTACCCTCAAACAGGCTTTTTTATGTGTTTATAATCCGTTTTATACTTGATTATATTGCTGCATTTAAATTTCTTGTCGAAGGAGGATTAATGGATTTTATAGCCGTTATTCGGGCACATCTAAGCTTTTATAAATCAATTTTGAAAAATAAAGAAAAACGACAAAGAATGAAACACATGCCTGTTACTGAGGTTTATAATGGCAGTATAGTTATAGCATATTTTATTAAACGAAAGAAGTTTTTTTCGCAACTGAAGTTCCCAAGATAGTATTTTGAATTGACCCAATGACAACAAAAATAATAAAACCACAGCTTCTCGACCTCGTGATGCGTAACAAAGATTATATTATTTATTATGGTGATTCTCCCTTGAAAACACCTGAGGGAAATGATTTCGTTGCATCAAATCCCCGAATACTTCAACACATTCTTATAGAACTTTCACTCGCCGAAAAAATTTCTTTTAAGACAATCAACGGGTATGTGATTTTTTCTCTCATCACCGATTATCTTATGAAAGGAAGTGATGAATTAGCAGAAACAATTGATGAAGTAATTAGAAGTGATTCGTTTGTAAAATTTAAAACAGGAAGTAAAAACGGATCGCAAAGAATAAATGTTGACAGCTTTATAGGATTTCTTGATGAAAATGATCAACTCTTGAATTTCATTTTTTATGGAGTATCAAGCATACAAAAAAGCTTCAATTTATTCTTAAAGGAATCATCGAAAAAAACAATCAATAATAATTCAATTAATGAACTCAGCAAACACATAAAATACTGTTATTTAAAACTTACAGCTGCCCAAAGAGCTATTGTAAAATTATTATGCACTACCCACGATTCAGGGATAGTTTTGCCCTTACTTCTTGTTCTTGGAAAAATTAACCCTTCGGAATACACTAATGCTTTGTTTGCGGTTAGAATGAATGCTTTACAACAGAAGGATCGAATAAAAACATTTTCTGAAATTGTAAAGCCTCATATCGAATGTAAATTAATAGTTCCTGATTGGAAAAATCCTTTAAAAAGTTTTAACGAAATCCATAACAAAGTTTTACAGTTAGTTGAATATTTATCATATTTCAGTCATGACGAAAAAAGCCTTGGAATTCAGGAGTTAATTGAAACAGGCGAAGGATATAATTTGGAATTCAAAACGTCTTTTCGTTGGGATATTCGTGCCGGGAAAAAAAATCCGGCAATCGAACATGCAAGCCTGAAAACCATTGTCGCTTTTTTGAATTCAGGAGGTGGAACTCTATTGATTGGCGTTGAAGATGATGGAAAAATTCAAGGAATTGAAATTGATGGCTTCGATAATGAAGATAAATTTCTCCTGCATTTATGGAATATGATAAAATCATCAATGGGCCAGGAGGTAACACCGAATATCCAAACAATTTTGAAAAAACTAAATGGAAAAACTGTTTGTAGTGTAAAATGCCTTAGAAGCCCCAGTCCTGTATTTTTGAAACAAAAAGGATTCGACGAAGAGTTTTATATTAGAATTGGGCCAGGTAGTGCCAATCTCGAAATCAGGGAGGCGCTCAAATATATTTCGGAAAGGTTTGAAAAATAAGATTCTAATGATTCTTTTTTTGCAAGTTATTTAGAATATTTGTTAGAAAAAAATATTGAGTTTGTCTTTGATTTTATAGATAGGAAATTTTAACAAGTAAATTTTCGTTTTTCTTTTGTTATATTTTTCATTTGAAGTAATTTTGAAGTCTTAAAATTAAAAATTTTTGAATACAAAATAAAAACAATGAATAAAAAACTCGGAGAAATAATTTGCACAGGTAATAAAGGAAAGGGAATTCGTTCCGATTGTTATGTCAGCCTTGAATTGACAAAAGAGGGAGGAATTGATATTCAACTTATAAGTAAAGTAAAGGTTCTTTTTGGAGCATCAATTATTGATTTGGCTAAAGAAATTCTCAACTTTTTTGAGATTAAGAATGCTAAAATTTTGATTGAAGATTCAGGGGCTTTACCATTTGTTATTGCTGCCCGAATTGAAGCTGCAATTAAAAAATTAATTAAAACCGATAAAGAATATCTTCAGGAATTAATACCTGAAAACTTGTATGATACACAGAAAGATTGTAATCGTTTCTCAAGATTATACTTGCCCGGAAATTCGCCAAGCCTTATGATTAACGCCGGAATTCATAATCCTAACGGTATAATACTTGATTTGGAAGATTCTGTTGCTGCCCACAAAAAACATGAAGCTCGTTTTATTGTTAGAAATGCCCTCCGTCAGGTTGATTTTTATGGTGCCGAACGAATGGTTAGAATTAATCAGATACCCAAGGGTTTAGAAGATTTAGACTATCTAATTCCTCACAATGTGCATTTGCTTTTAATTCCGAAATGTGAAAGTCCATCACAAATTGAGCAAGTAAATCAAAAAATATCCAAGATAAAGAAAAGCCTGAATATTGAAAAAAATATTTGGCTAATGCCAATAATTGAAAGTGCCCTCGGGGTGATAAAAGCTTATGAAATTGCAAATGCCGCAGAGAATGTTGTTGCAATTGCAATAGGTTTGGAAGATTATTCTGCCGATCTTGGAACAAGAAGAACAAACGAAGCCTCCGAATCATTTTTCGCTCGCAGTATGCTTGTCAATGCAGCTCGGGCAACAGGTATCCAACCCATTGATTCTGTGTTTTCTGATGTGGGAGATATGGAGGGGCTAAAACAAAATGTATTAAAATCAAAAGCTCTCGGTTTCGATGGCATGGGTTGTATCCATCCTCGACAAATTCAGATCATTCATGATAATTTTGCACCTGATGAAGCAGAAATAACTAAAGCAAAAAAAATTGTAATCGCTTTTATAGAAGCTACCGAAAAAGGGCTTGGAGTCGTATCACTTGGAACTAAAATGATTGATCCGCCTGTTGTTAAAAGAGCCCAAAACACAATAGATCTGGC
>CAZBSL010000241.1:0-4682 GCA_964494265.1 uncultured Bacteroidales bacterium | reverse complement strand
TATGCAAGTACAACAATAATAGGCTGCAATACAAGAAAATATCATGGCTTACTTATAGCCCCTCAACCGAATATTGATAATGACAATCATGTAATTTTATCAAATCTTGATGAAACCATTATCCAAAATGAAGCTGAATTTAATCTTGGTATAAACATGTACGATGGTGGGATATACGATCCTAAAGGACACAAATATATTAGAGATTTTACAACCGAACCCATCCCAAAATTAACTTATAGGGTTGGGGGTATAGTTCTTACTAAGGAAAGGGTGTTTTCTTCCAACAATGATCAGATTTTTATTAAATATACTGTTGAAGAAGCCGCTTTGCCTTTTGTTCTTCGCTTTAAACCTTTTCTTGCTTTCAGAAATATTCACAGTTTGAGTACCGCAAACATAGGATTAAATAACAAATACGAAAGTATTCCAGATGGAATCAAAATCCGAATGTATGAAGCTTATTCTCCTTTGTATATGCAATTTTCAAAAAATGCCGAATACACTCATGTTCCTCATTGGTATTATAATGTTGAATATATTAGAGAAAGGGAAAGAGGTTATGAGTCATTAGAAGACTTATATGTTCCCGGTTTTTTTGAATTAAAAATGAAAAAAGGCGAAAGCATTGTTTTTGCAGGTGGATTAAAGGAAATTAATCCAAAAATGATTAAAAGAGCTTTTAGTAATGAAATTAAGAAAAGAATACAACGCAATAGTTTTGAAAATTGTTTAATAAATTCTGCAAAGCAATTTATTGTAAATAGAAATAAAGAAACTCAAATAATTGCCGGATTCCCTTGGTTTGGAGCCTGGGGGCGTGATACTTTTATCTCCTTGCCCGGATTGACCTTGGCTATTGGCGACCAAGAAACATGCAAGTCTGTAATTAAGACTATGTTAAAAAACCTAAACGGGCCTTTATTTCCAAATTGCGGCGACAGTAGCGATGCTGCTTACAATTCAGTTGATGCTCCTTTATGGTTTTTCTGGGCATTGCAACAATATGCAGAAGCTTCGGGTAACGAAAACATTATTTGGAAAAAGTATGGGGAAAAAATGCAATTAATTTTAGATGGATATCGTAACGGAACCGATTTTAATATTAAAATGCATTCAAACAGTTTGATTTATGCAGGTGAAAAAGGAAAAGCATTAACATGGATGGATGCAGTTGTTGATGGAAAGGCTGTTACACCGCGAATCGGCTATGCAGTCGAAATAAATGCTTTATGGTATAATGCTGTTTGGTTTAGCCTCGAAATGGCTCAATTGGCCGGCGACAATGATTTTATTGAAAACTGGGAACATGTTCCCGAACATATTACAAACTCATTCTTGAAAACTTTTTGGGATGAAGAAAAAGGATATCTTGCCGATTATGCTAATGAAGATTACAAGGATTGGGCAGTCAGGCCTAATCAGGTTTTTGCTGCTTCGTTAAAATATACTCCAATTAACGACACAATAAAAAAATCAGTACTTGACACAATTAAAAAAGAGCTTCTTACACCCCGAGGATTAAGAACATTATCTCCCAAAAATCCGGATTATAAAGGAACCTACAAAGGGAATCAAAGAGAAAGAGACCTCGCATATCATCAAGGAATCGTGTGGCCATGGTTATTAGGACATTTTTCCGAAGCCTGGCTAAGACTCTACAAATCGGCAGGAGTTTCATTTATACAATCCTTATACAATGGATTTGAAAATGTTATGACAGAAGCAGGTATAGGGACAATTTCTGAAATTTATGACGGCGATCCACCATTTAATTCTGGTGGAGCAATTTCACAGGCATGGAGTGTTGCGGAACTTTTAAGAATTAATCAATTGATTAAAAAATACAATCAAAATATTTAATTAAATATGAAAGTATTGATGTTTGGGTGGGAATTCCCGCCGCATATTACCGGAGGTCTTGGAACTGCTTGTTTCGGTTTGACAAAGGGCTTAACTAAACATGGTACCGAAGTAATTTTTGTGGTGCCAAAAGCTTATGGCGACGAAAATCAGGAAGCAGTAAAACTTGTTAACGCAAGTGATATTTCGATTGATTATGAAGATAAAACTTATAAAGAGTACTGGAATCGTATAACTTATATGGAGATTGGCTCCAATCTTATTCCATATGTCGGGCCTGAGGAATTTAAAAACATTGTTGAGAAAAATAAGCTAAACTCAATCGAGGAAAAAAAATCAATACTTTCAGAGACATTCACTTTTTCCGGTAAATACGGAAAAGATTTAATGGATGAAGTTTCACGCTATGCTTTAATAAGTTCAGCAGTTGCTGCAAAAAGTAATTTTGATGTGATTCATGCTCACGATTGGTTGACTTATCCTGCCGGAATTGCAGCTAAAAGTGTAAGCAATAAACCCTTAGTGGTTCATATGCATGCTACTGAATTTGATCGTTCTGGCGAAAACATAAATCAAAGCGTTTACGATATTGAACGAAAAGGAATGGAAGAAGCCGACAAAGTTATTACGGTTAGCAATCTTACACGCCAGATAGTAATTGAAAAATACGGCATTGATCCTTCAAAAATTGTTACAGTTTATAATGCTGTTGAACCGCTTAACAAAAAGTCTTCTTCAATTAATAATAAGGCTGTTGAAGAAAATATTGTTAGTTTTGTCGGAAGAATTACATTTCAAAAAGGGCCGGAATATTTTATTGAAGCAGCTAAGAAAATTCTTGATGTTGACAAAAATGTTAGGTTTGTAATGGCCGGCTCAGGTGATATGCTAAATAGGATGATAAGCCGTGTTGCTCAATTGCGAATTGCCAAGAACTTTCATTTTGCAGGTTTTTTGAAAGGCGATGATGTTGATAAAATGTTTTCCATGAGTGATGTCTTTGTTATGCCTTCAGTTTCCGAACCATTTGGAATCGTGCCGCTTGAAGCCATGCGATCGAATGTTCCGGTTGTGATTTCAAAACAATCGGGGGTTTCGGAAATACTAATTCATGCTTTAAAAGTAGATTTTTGGGATATCGATGCTCTGGCCGATTCAATATATGGTTTGCTTCATTATAATGCTTTATCAAAAGTATTTAAAAAATTCGGTAAAGATGAAGTTGATAATTTGAAATGGGAAAATGCCGCAATTAAAGTTAATGATGTTTATAAATCGGCCATTATCGGTTAATAATTAAGTTTAAAAAATAGAATATTCAAAATATAGAATTTATGAGATCAATTTGTTTTTATTTTCAGGTTCACCAGCCTTACAGGCTTCGTAACTATCGCTTTTTCGATATTGGGAAAGATCATAATTATTTTGATGATTATAACAATCAGGATATTATGAGACGTGTAGCTGACAAATGCTACATTCCAATGAATAATTTATTATTGGAATTAATAAAAGAATTCGGTACTGCTTTTAAAGTTTCTTTTTCTATATCAGGCACTGCATTGGATCAATTTGAACAATATACACCTGATGTTTTAGAAAGTTTTAAAAAATTAGCCGAAACCGGTTGCGTTGAATTTATGTCCGAAACCTATTCGCATTCACTTTCATCATTAAAAAATAAAGATGAATTTTTCGAGCAAGTTGATATTCATAGACAAAAAATCGAAAAGTTTTTCGGCATCAGGCCTGAAACTTTTAGAAACACAGAGCTAATTTATTCGGATGGAATTGGAGAAATGGTTTCGGAAATGGGCTTTCAAACAATGTTAACCGAAGGTGCAAAACATGTACTCGGTTGGAAAAGCCCTAATTATCTTTATTGTAATTCAATTAATCCGAAATTAAAATTGCTATTGAAAAACTTCAGGCTTAGCGATGATATTGCCTTCAGGTTTTCGCAACAAAGTTGGGACGAATGGCCATTGACTACTGAAAGATTTGTCGGATGGCTAAATCAGGTTGACCCTGCTGAGGAAGTTGTTAATTTATTTATGGATTACGAAACTTTCGGAGAGCATCAGTGGGCAGAAACCGGAATTTTCGATTTCATGAAACACCTCCCACGAATGGTTTTTGAGCGAACAAATTTTACGTTCAATACTCCTGCTGAGGTTTCTAAGAGCTTGCAACCGGTTTCTGCGATTCATGTTCCTAATCCGATCTCATGGGCAGATGAAGAACGTGACCTGACTGCATGGCTCGGAAATGATCTCCAAGATGAAGCTTTCGATAGTTTGTATTCTATTTACGATCAAGTTAAATGCTGTGATGATTGGCTGATAAAAAGAGACTGGAGATATCTGCAAACAAGCGACCACTTTTATTATATGTGTACAAAATGGTTCTCCGATGGCGATGTTCATAAATATTTTAATCCTTACGGAACACCTTATGAGGCTTTTATAAATTTCATGAATGTGCTTTCCGATTTTATTATCAGAGTTGAAAAATGCAATAAAACCAACGAAAGTGATTTTTCGGAGATTAAGGAAAAAGTAACTGAAATTACTGATGAATTAGGAAGAAAGCTAAAAGAAAAAACAGGCAAATTTGTCGGTAAAGCAAAAAAAATAGTCGCTGAAAAGAAAGAAAAAGTTCCGGATTTTGATGAAATAAAAAACCTTTCAAACACAAAAATAAAGCAAGTTTTAAAAAATATTGACGTGGAATCAATTTCTATTGCTTTAAAAGGTGCCGAGAAAGAAGTAATTGAGAAAATACTTCCAAATCTCGGTAAACGAGCTATGAAAAAATAC
>CAZBSL010000240.1:2437-4690 GCA_964494265.1 uncultured Bacteroidales bacterium | reverse complement strand
AAAATATTAATTGTGTTTTCCGAGACTTCTAATTTTGTACCATATTTTTTTGAGATTTTTTTATAATGTTTTTCAATGGAAGCCAGGCCCTCAATGAAAGTTTCTCTTGGAACTTGCCAATCCGAATAAATTGCCTGAAGACCGTTATAAATGCTTAAATGTGGAACCGAACCATGGTCCTCATCTTTCATTTGAATGTAAGTAAAATCAAAGTTTTTTGGAGACTTTGTTTCTATAATTGATTCCAACTTAGTTAAAGAAGGAACGTAAGCGGGTTCATCCCCGAGTGTCATAAAGAATTGAACATTTTTGTCATAATCAGACATTATTTTTGTTTCAGCTTGTTTTATAAGATATTGATTGTCATAATGCAAATACGGGCTGATTGCAATATATGCTTCAAAAACATCGGGTTTTTCAAGTAGAGCATAAGTTGCAAATGTTCCTCCGAATGAATGCCCTACAAGTAAATCAAAGTTCTGGGTACGGTAATTTAGATCAATAAACGGAATAAGTTCTTCGGTTAGAAATGACAGAAATTTTCCTGCCCCGCCTGATGTTGGAATTCTATCTTCATGGGTAGGTGAAAAATCTCTGTTTCTGTCAACATTAGTTATTGCAACTACTATCATTTCCGGAATTATGCCCTGTGCAGAAAGAAATTGAACTATTCCCGATGTATGATGAAAGTGAAATCCTCCATCCAATAAATATAAAACCGGATATGTTTTGTTGTTTATTTGATAATTGTCAGGGAGATAAATCAACATTGTCCTGTTTTCGTTTAGGATTTTCGATTTCAAGTTTACTTCTTTACCAATAACAACTTTTATGTCATCGGCCTTAATAATTAAATTAAAGCCGAGCATAAAAGCAAAAATTAAAAATGGGATAACTACTTTGGGGGATTTGAATATTTTAGTGTTTTTCATTGTTGGTTTTTTTAGGGGTTAGTAAATGATTTGATATTGATATATGAAAGGATCTGAATTTTAATATTAATTTCCACTATTTCAATAGAACCAATTTCTTGGTTATTTTGAAATTTGTTCCCACCACCTTGCATAAGTATTTACCTGAACATACTTTCTTGCCTTTTTCGTTGCTTCCATCCCATGTTATTTTATTCAGCCCGGCCGGGAAAAGTTTTGCTTGGCTGACATTTTTAATTAGATTACCCGCAAGATTATAAATTTCAATTGTTACTTTTGAAGATGATGGCAAATCAAATTGAATTATTGTTTCTTTATTAAATGGATTTGGAAAAATATTTGTTTTAATTAATTGATTTTCAATATTGTTGGTTGATGAAACAGAAATATCAATAAAATCAACCCGATTAGAATTGTAATTCGGAATAGCAAGAACGTTGTCTTCTGTGTTATAATTAATCCCGGCCGGACCTTGATGCCCTGATGAAATTATTTCAGGAGGAGAAGAAAATTCGGGGTCATAAAGCAAAATTTTACCTCCGTTATGCGAAGCTATATAAACATTATTATACTGGTCTTTTGTAATTCCATCAAAATATCCGATGGTATTGTCAACAATATTTGTGATTGTTGAATCCTCAAGACTAATTCCTCTGATACTTGCATTTGCTCCCCATCCGGCCACTATCAATCTATTATTCGGCTCATCGAAAATACAATCCTGTGGCCATGTTCCCAAACCACCATTAACAAATAAGTTATAGGTTTGTTGTTGAATATTAACTCTATAAATCCTTCCATAAGTATCAATTACAAATAAATTCCCCGAATTATCACAAGCCATACCATCAAGATTTCCTATCATAGGAATATTCAGTTCCATAACATTTTCCTTAGTGTCGAGATCGAAACCAAGCAAGGCTTTTTCTGCATCTGAAACATATAAGATGTTATCTTTGATACACATCCCTAAAGGAGTTTCAAGGTTGGTAATATAATATGAAATTTTTTCAGTACTATCTATTTCAACAATACTTCCGCTATTATTTTCGGTAGCATTTGAAATAAAATATCTTTTCTTTAAATAATCATAAACAACACATTCAGGATGATCGTAGATATTTGGCTGAAGAAGACTGTTTTCAAACCATGAAATTTTATTGCTGTTATAACCTATTGCGGTAATGTCGTCATCATTATCATTATCAATATCTGCAATAGAAAGGCAAAAAGCCGATGAAAAACTTTCATTAAAAAATAGTTTAGTGAAATTTTGATTTCCATCATTTTCCCACCAAGCTAACCTTGAACTTCCCATTCC
>CAZBSL010000240.1:0-2337 GCA_964494265.1 uncultured Bacteroidales bacterium | reverse complement strand
TCATTAACATCTTTTATGTCAACTGTATGTGCTCCAATAAAATTGTTGTCAATAATATGTTCGGTGAAATTTTCATTTCCATCGTTTTCCCACCAAATAATATCATTTGCAATCCATGCAGCGGCAACAATATCAACTTTGTCGTCGTGATTTATATCGGCTGCCCTTACTGAACGTGCACCATTAAAATCTTGCCGGATTGAATGTTCGGTGAAATTTCTAAAGCCATCATTTTCCCACCAACACAGTTCTCCTGAATTTCTTTTTGAAACTGATACCATATCTTTGTGATTATCACCATTAATATCATAAACATATACATCTGTTCCTTTTGTGAATTCGTCAGTAATTAGATGCTGATTAAAAGTGATTTGCGAAAACCCTCCTATTGAACACAATAATAAAATGAGTAGAAAGATGCTGTTCTTCAATTTTAAACTAATTATTTTACATTTTTTCATAATAAATACATTTTTAATTTGGCGTGAAAGTAATTGCATAAATTATGACAGCAAAAAAAAATCGACTAAATAAAAGATTTTGCATATAAAAACATTTTTGAATTAACTATGTGTCGAATAGTCTTATAAAGTTGTAACTCATAGGTTGGTTCTTGCAATTTGTCGATAAAATATTATTTTTTGTAATCTTTGGTTTATTTTTGTCAATATTTTGTGTAATGTAATTATTATCTTTGAACAAATATTTATATGTTATTGAAATTTAAAACAATTGACATTTATCGCCACAGATTTTTATGGCATCTTCTTTTCTGGGTTTCATATTTAATGTTTTATACAATATCGACTTCCAGCTATTACACAAGTTATAGCTTTTTGAGAATGCTTAAGCAGTTTCTTATTTCTATGCCAATAGATATGATAGCTGCATATTTTACAGTTTATTTTTTGATACCCAGATTTTTGTATAAGCAAAAACATCTGCTGTTTGTATTTCTGTTTCTTGTTTCTGCTTTTTTTATTATTTTGATTCAGCGACTTACGTTAGTTTATATTACTTATCCTGTTTTTTACCCGGATGAAACTTCCGAAATATCCCTTTTTAAGATGAATTATGTATATTCATTTTTTAATATTTACGCGATTGTTGGAATTTTTGCTTCCATAAAGCTTTTAAAATTGTGGTTTACAAATCAGCAGGTGAACCGGAAGCTTGAAAAAGAAAAACTTGAAGCTGAATTAAAATTCCTGAAAGCACAGATACATCCTCATTTTCTATTTAATACTTTGAATAATTTATATGCGTTGACAATAGATAAATCTGACCTTGCACCGGAAGTAGTAATTAAACTCTCCGATTTGCTCGATTATATGCTCTACGAATGCAATGCTTCAAAGATTTTACTTGAAAAGGAAATAAAATTGCTTAACGATTATCTTGAACTTGAGAAGATCAGATATGGTAAAGATTTGAAAATTGACTTTCAGATTACAGGGCCAATTATTGGGAAAATGATAGCTCCATTATTATTACTTCCTTTTCTGGAGAATAGTTTTAAGCACGGATTGAGTTCTACAATTGATAATGTGTGGATAAAGTTAAATATATCAGTAAACAATAATACTTTAAATTTGAAAATTGTAAATAGTAAATCTTCAAAATCAAATAAAAATGAGAAAAGTTTCACAGAGGGAATTGGTTTAAAAAATGTCCGACGCCGCCTTGATTTGATCTACCCAGAAAAACATGAGCTTGTGGTTAAAGATACAGGTGAAGCTTTTGAAATTAATTTGTCGATTGAACTTGAAAATAATAATGCAAAATGAAGATTCGATGTATAGTAGTTGATGATGAGCCACTTGCTTTGCGAGTGATAGAGTCTCATATTGAAAAAATGCAGGATATTGAATTAGTAGCAAAATGTAGCAATGCTATAGATGCTTTTGCGGTATTGAAAAATAAGAAGATTGATCTTATTTTTCTTGATATTCAGATGCCTGAGCTAACCGGATTAGATTTCCTAAAAACGCTTCAAAACCCGCCTCATGTTATTTTAACAACAGCTTATCGCAATTATGCAATTGATGCCTTCGATCTGGATGTTCTTGATTATCTTCTGAAACCTATATCATTCGAGCGTTTCTTGAAATCAGTCAATAAATTTTATAACCGCAAGAAAGAATCAATTTTAAATATAAAGCAGAATGCAACTGCCGATATTGAAACTTCAGGCTTTATATATATTAAGAAAGGGAAGTCGATGATTAAAATTCTTGTTAAGAATATAATTTTCATCGAAAGCTTAAAAGATTACATAAAGATTCACACAAAAGACCAAACATATCTAACAAAACAACAAATCGGGATGTTTGAAGA
>CAZBSL010000239.1:0-4730 GCA_964494265.1 uncultured Bacteroidales bacterium | reverse complement strand
GTTTCATCTTTGATTTTTTGTTCGGTTTCGGCAGTTCCATCCCAATGGGCTAAAATAAATCCGCCTTTTTCAACAGCTTTTTTAAATTCATCCCAAGTATCGACTTTACAAGTATTGTTTTCACGAAACGATAAAGCCTTTTGATAAAGATTATCCTGAATTTGTATTAATAAATTTTCAATTTTTACATCAATATCCGTTATTTGCAGCACCTCTTTTTCGAGGGTGTCTCTTCTGGCGATTTCAATAGTATTATTTTCAAGATCGCGTGGCCCGATAGCCAAACGAATCGGTACACCTTTAAATTCATATTCCGAAAATTTCCATCCGGGTTTATAAGTGTCTCTATCATCAAATTTCACTCTAATTCCTCTTTTTCTAAGAGCTTCTATAATTGGTTTTACTTTTTCAGTAATTTGCTCAAGTTGTTCCTCTTTTCGATAAATCGGAACAATAGCCACTTGGATAGGAGCAAGTTTAGGAGGCAAAACCAAACCCTGATCATCGGAATGAGCCATTACTAAAGCTCCCATCAAACGTGTTGAAACACCCCAGGAAGTAGCCCAAACATATTCAAGTTTATTTTCTTTGCTTAAAAATTTCACATCAAAAGCTTTGGCAAAATTTTGTCCCAGAAAATGTGAAGTTCCGGCTTGTAAAGCTTTTCCATCCTGCATTAATGCTTCAATGCAGTAGGTTTCAATTGCACCTGCAAAGCGTTCGTTAGGTGATTTTGTACCTTTTAAAACAGGTATCGCCATCCAGTTTTCAGCAAATTCGGCATAAATATTCAACATTTGCTCGGTTTCTCTAATTGCTTCTTCTTTAGTTGCATGAGCAGTATGGCCTTCCTGCCAAAGAAATTCGGTTGTTCGCAAAAACAATCTTGTTCGCATTTCCCAGCGAACAACATTAGCCCACTGATTAACCAAAATCGGAAGATCACGATATGATTGTATCCATTTTTTATAGGTAGCCCAAATAATTGTTTCGGATGTTGGCCTAACTATTAATTCTTCATCCAACTTTGCATCTTCGTCAACTTCAATTCCTTTTCCGTCAGGAGAGTTTTTAAGTCTATAATGCGTTACAACCGCACATTCTTTTGCAAATCCATCAACGTGGCTCGCTTCTTTATTGAAAAATGATTTTGGAATAAAAATAGGAAAATATGCATTTTGATGTCCGGTATCCTTGAACATTCCATCCAATGCAGCCTGCATTTTCTCCCATATTGAATAACCATAAGGTTTTATCACCATACAACCTCTTACAGCAGAGCTTTCTGCGAGATCAGCTTTTATAACAAGGTCGTTGTACCATTGCGAATAATTTTCTTCGCGTGTTGGAAAATCTTTAGCCATTTTTGTTTCTGGTATAATATTTGTATATTTTTAACACGAATTCAAAATTTGGACAAAAGTATAAAAATATTATTCAAACGCTCAATGAAAAAAACAAATAAAAATAATAAATAATCGGGAGGATCAAACCATGAAAGCAATAAAATTCTTATTAATGATTTCGGTTTTAGGATATTTTACATCTTGTAGCTCATCACATAATGCAAGTTCGGGATATGATGATGTTTACTATTCTGCAAGCAAATCAAAAACTTATGTAAACAAAGAAGTTACAGGTGAAACAGTAACAACAACTAAACCTGAAAAAACTGTCGTTAAGACTCAAGAAACTATTTATTATGATAATCCTGAAACCGAGTATCAAACACAAGAAGAAGTAGTTTATTCGGATGAATATTATAATGAAGAACCGATGTATTCTGAAACAGAAGTTTATACTGATTCAAGTGGAGACACTTACGTAACTAACAAATATTATGATGAATATGATTATTATTATTCGACAAGAATAAAACGATTTCATCGCCCAAGCCATTGTTTTGACTATTACGACGATTATTACACAAATCTTTATTGGTACGATTCTAATCCATACAGTTGGGGAAGTAGTATTTATTTTAATTCCGGATTTGGTTTTAATATGGGATGGGGCTACCCTTATTATTCATATAACTCCTATTGGGGATGGAATTACAGATACCCTTATTACGGAGGATATTATGGCAGCTATTGGAATGGTTATAATAACGGATATTGGAACGGATATTGGGATGGAAGTTATGGTAATGAAGGCAATTATTATCCATACGCAAATAATTCATATTATGGTCACAGAGGATCAAGAACAGGTTCCAATAATGTACGTACTGGCTATAACCGGAATTCTAATCCTATAAGAGAAATTAAAACTAACTCTAATAGAACGGGAAGTTCAGGAAATAATGTTGCAAATAATAGGACAGACCCTACTACTAAAAGCAGAACAATCACTGGTCAAAACGCTAATTCTTCGCGAACAAATTCAAGAAATGAGCAAGTAAAAACTTTGAACAACAGAGACGTAAATAATGCTCGTACTCAAGGAAATGTTACTCCGAATAAACAAGCTAACTCAAATAGAAATATAAACTCAGCAAATTCAGGGGTTCAAAAAAATAGCAGGGAGACAATAAATAATACAAAAAATAAAAAGCAGCCTGCTAATAACAGAAATACTTTGAATCAAACAAGAAATCAGAGTAAGGAAAATACTCGCAACAATAAGGCTGTAAAATTGTATTCAAACCCAAAGAATCAGGGTGAAAGAACCACAATAAACAGACGAACAAGTCCAAATTCTAAAACAAAACCTATACAACGATATTCAAAGCCAAAAACATATAATTCACAAGATTCCCGAACTTCAAGGTCAAGTCAGGAGTACTCAAGGCCTCAATCAAATACAATAAAAACTAATAGAAATTCTAATTTAAAAAGAAACACAACTGTTCCTAATAATTCTAAATCACAAAGGAATTTTAATACTCCTACTCGATCAACTAATAAAACTTATTCGGCACCGACAAAATCAAACAACAAAACTTATTCAACTCCAAAGCGATCGAGTAAAAAAACTTATACAGCTCCATCAAAATCAAAAACCAGAAGTTATTCATCGCCATCAAAATCGAATAGCCGAAGTTATTCGTCACCATCGAGATCATCAAGTTCAGGATCAAACTCACGTTCATCAGGCTCGGGTACTCGTTCGTCAGGCGGTTCTTCATCACGTTCATCCGGTGGAAGCAGAGGAAGGTAATTTAAAAACAGACTCTAAATAATTTACTGTTGGTGTAAATATATAAAACCACAGATTAATAAATTATTAAATAAGAATATTATCAAAATAATTAAAAACTTGACAATGAAGAAGATAACAATATTTGCAATTTTAGTAAGCCTTATATCAATTTCATCAATAGCTCAGAACGATATTGACGCATTAAGGTACTCAAAAACAACATTTGGAGGAACTGCAAGATACATGGGGCTTTGTGGTGCTTTTGGTGCTCTCGGGGCCGATTTTTCGGTTCTTAGTACTAATCCTGCCGGAATAGGATTGTATAAAAGTTCGGAGTTTACTATAACACCCTCATTATTCTATGGTGCAACAAATTCTGCATATAACGGCATTTCACGTGAAGACTCAAAATATAATTTCAACCTTAATAATGTTGGAATTGTTTTAACAAGCGATATTACAAACTCAGGGACTCAATCTGTGTGGAAAAACATTCAGTTTGGATTCGGAATAAATAGAATAAATAATTTCAATAATAGGATTTTGATTGAAGGCCCGAATTCTTATAATTCTATTCTTGATTCTTATGTTGATTACGCTGACGGAAATTATTATGATAACCTAAATCAGTACGACACTCAACTTGCATTCGACACATGGTTGTTAGATACAATTACCGGAAATCCTCAATATTATTATAGTGCAATCCCTTATGGAGGCGTTCTACAACAAAAATTAATTGAAACAAGCGGCTCAATGAATGAAGTAGTTTTATCGATTGGTGCAAACTATAATGATAAATTATATCTTGGTGCTACATTTGGCTTTCCTTCGATAAGATATTCCAGCGAATCTACTTATACTGAAACCGATGTAGCCGACACAATCCCTTATTTTGACCAACTTACAATTCGTGAAAATGTCGATACAAAAGGAACAGGCTTTAATTTTAAATTCGGGATGATTTTTCGCCCTATTGATTTTGTTCGTATTGGTGCAGCTATTCACACCCCGACTTTTTACGGAAACATGAAAGATGATTGGAATACTTCGATAGAATCTACTTTCTCAAATACTGACCATCCATATAATCAGGCTGATTCACCTAACGGATATTTCGATTACGAATTGACTACTCCGATGAAAATACTTGGAAGCATTGCTTTCATTATCGGGAAAAACGGTGTTGTTAGTGCAGATTATGAATTTATTGACTACTCAAAGGCAAAATTGAAATCGAGTACTTATAGCTTTTTTACCGAAAATGATAATATTAGAACCAAATACACATCAACAGGAAATCTTAGGCTTGGTACAGAATGGCGGTATGATATTTTTAATTTTAGAGGTGGTTATGCAATTTATGGAAATCCTTTTAAAAGCGGATTGAACGATGCAAAATCAACTTCGTTTTCTCTGGGATTTGGTATTCGTGAAAGGAATTATTTTATTGATTTTGCTTACGTTAATACAAAATTTGATGAAGACTATTATTTATACGGAACAGATAATATTTCTGTAAACCCGGCAGAAAATAAATTTAAAAACAATCAATTTCTTATAACCATAGGAATTAAATACTAATT
>CAZBSL010000238.1:0-4742 GCA_964494265.1 uncultured Bacteroidales bacterium | reverse complement strand
TTAGAAATAGTGAATAAGAAAATTGCTTCTTAGTTATCTTCGAAAAAATAGTTAAATTGTTATATTGTTGTTTTTATAACCATTCAACAATATAACAATTTAACCATATATCAATTATTTTTCCTGCTGAGCTTTTGCTCTTTCTTCAATTTCCATAATGATTTCCTCAGGTGTTTTTCCTAAGTTTTGAATTGAAACTTTTGCATCGTCAGCAAATTCATTATCAGGATATTTTTCCATAAATTCGGTATATAGTTTTCGTGCAAGATCATAGCTTTGCATATTGTTATCATACACATAAGCCTTTAAAAACATACTTTCCGGTACTTTTTTGTAATTAGGATATTCTCTAATAATCCTATCAAAAAACCAAATTGCTTTGCTCGGATTCAGGATATTCATACATATATCAGCAGCTTTAAAAATATATTCCGGAGAAAGTGTGTCATCCGGAAATTTGTCAGCGTAAGCTATATATGCATTAACCAATTCGGAGGCTTGTTTTCGGTTAACAACCATATCTTCACTCGAAAACAAATTACTTTCCAATTCATTAATTTTTGATTTCGCTTCGTCCTCAGGTGATGATGAACATGCAAAAAATAATACTGAGATGATAGAGAGAAATGCCAATTTTTTCAAAATATTCATGTTTGTCAATTTTTGTTATTAAATTTTGTTGTAAATATATTTATTTTTTGTTTTTCATAATACAGCACCTAATCTTGATAACTTTTTGTGTTGGTTTCTATCTTATTTTAAATTCCTTATTATCCATTTTAAATAAATTAGGTACTCTTCCCAAAAGCTTTCGGGGGTCGTTCACACTACATACTTCTTAAATATTTCTTCTTTTTACTTCCAAATATCATTTTATAAGTTGCGTTTACATTCCCCTTTGAAATGTCTATTAATTTTCTTTTGATTAGTGTTTTACGAAGATTGTGAATTTTTTCAATAAATAATATTCCCATTAAGTGGTCGTATTCATGCTGAATAACCCTAGCAATCATTCCTGAATATTTTTCATCATAAAAATTAAAGTTCTCATCAAAATATTGAATCCTGATGGTTTGAGGTCGCGAAACATATTCGGCAATCCCGGGAACACTTAAACAGGACTCTTTAAACTCCCATTCCTCACCTTCTTTTTCAACAATTTCAGGATTGATAAAAACTTGTTTAAAATTTTCAGTTTCAGGATATTCCTCTTTATAAGGATCAGCATCAACTACAAAAAGGCTAATTGAAAGATTAGCCTGTGGAGCCGCCAACCCTACCCCTACTGAATAATACATTGTCTCATACATATCCTCAATAATTTCATCTAATTTAGGATAATTTTTATCTATTTTTTCTGCTTCTTTTTTTAAAACAGGGTGTCCGTAGGCTGTGATTGGAAGTACCATTTTAAACTTTATTGATTTGCTTCTAAATATGATTGTAAAATCAAAGTTGCACTAATTTTATCAATTAATTCTTTATTTTGCCTATCTTTTTTCTTCAATCCACTATCAATCATCGTCTGAAAAGCAATTTTTGATGTAAAGCGTTCATCATATTTTTTAATTGGAATTTCAGGGAATTCTTTTTTCAACTTTTTTATAAAAATTTCGACAAACTTTGCAGACTCCGAGGGCGAATTATTCATTTGTTTAGGATCACCTATGACAAAAAGCTCAAGTTTTTCTTTTGAAGTATAATCATGTAAAAAGGAAATCACATCTTTTGAATGAATTGTAGTCAAAGCATTTGCAATAATTTTTAACTCATCGGTAACTGCTATCCCAACTCGTTTTTGTCCATAATCAATTGCCAATATTCTTCCCATTTTATTATTATAAAAGAAATCAAACGCAAAATAAAATGCAAAAGTACAAAATGTGTGATTTTCTCCAAAATTTATCTAATTTCATGCTAAATAATATTTTGTTGTGATGGAAATAAAATAAAATTTTTCATCCTATTAAATTTTGCTAGAAAACAATATTATTTTTCCGTCAAAACCTTCGCAAAAGCTTATTATTCACGCCATAATGTCATGCGATTCATATGATTTAATGCCAATATTTCCGAAAATAAAACAAATCTATTTATTGGCTCAATCATTGTAAATATGATTTTATAATAAATTTTTATTAATTCAACAGAAATTACTAATTTTAAACTCAAAAATTTAAAAGAACGAAGTAAATTCTAAAGTAGAAAAATATATATAAAAACATGAATTTTAATAATTTTACAATAAAATCGCAGGAAGCCGTTCAAAAGGCTCAGGAAATTGCGACTGCAAATCAGCAACAAGCAATTGAAAACACCCATATTTTAAAAGGAATATTAATGGTTGATGAAAACGTTATTCCTTATTTATTAAAAAAACTAAACGTAAACGTAAATATTTTCACTCAAGCTTTAGACAAAATAATTGAATCATATCCAAAAGTATCGGGCGAAGGACAGTTTTTAACTAATGATGCCAAAAATGCTTTGCAAAAAGCACAATCGTATTTAAAAGAATTCAACGATGAATTCGTTTCTATCGACCATATTTTGTTAGGCATTTTAAAAACAAACGATACTGCTTCAAAATTACTAAAAGATAATGGCGTAACAGAAAAAGACCTTAAAACTGCCATCAAACAACTAAGAAAAGGTTCAAGCGTGAAAAGTCAAAGTGCTGAAGACAATTATATGGCATTGAATCGTTATGCTCGCGATTTGAATGAGTTGGCACGTTCCGGTAAACTTGATCCTGTAATCGGTCGGGATGAAGAAATTCGTAGAATTTTGCAAATACTGTCAAGACGGACTAAAAACAATCCGATTCTTATTGGCGAACCCGGAGTCGGCAAAACAGCTATTGCCGAAGGCCTTGCTCACAGAATAATCAATGGAGATGTGCCCGAAAACCTTAAATCAAAATTGATCTATTCCCTTGATATGGGATCACTTATTGCTGGTGCAAAATATAAAGGCGAATTTGAGGAAAGGCTAAAAAGCGTTGTTAAAGAAGTTATTGAATCGAATGGTGAAATTGTGCTGTTTATTGATGAAATACATACTCTGGTTGGAGCAGGTGCAAGCGAGGGTGCAATGGATGCAGCAAATATTCTGAAACCGGCTTTAGCTCGGGGGGAGCTCCGTGCAATTGGAGCCACTACCCTCAAAGAATATCAAAAATATTTTGAAAAAGATAAAGCCCTCGAGCGTAGATTTCAAATCGTTATGGTTAAAGAACCTGATACTCTCGATGCAGTTTCAATTTTGCGTGGACTCAAAGAACGTTATGAAACCCATCATCATGTAAGAATTAAGGATGAAGCAATTATTTCTGCAGTAGAACTTTCTCAGCGTTATATCAGCGATAGATTTTTGCCCGATAAAGCTATCGATTTAATTGACGAAGCAGCTTCAAAACTCAGGCTCGAAATTAATTCGCTGCCTGAGGAACTCGAAATTTTGGAACGCAAATTTCGACAACTTGAAATTGAACGTGAAGCAATTAAACGCGAAAAAGATAAAGAAAAACTAAAGAAACTAAGTGAAGAAATTGCAAATTTGAACGATGAAAGAAATCATTTGATGGCGAAATGGAAAGCCGAAAAAGAAGTAGTTGAAAAAATTCAAAGCTGCAAAAAAGATATAGAAAACTTTAAATTCGAAGCCGAACAGGCCGAACGTGATGGAGATTTCGGAAAAGTTGCCGAAATACGTTATGGTAAAATTCAAAATACACAGGCTGATCTTGAAGTCCTGAAAATAAATCTTCAAGAAATGCAGGGCGATTCGGCAATGATTAACGAAGAAGTTGGGACTGAAGAAATCGCCGATATTGTTTCAAAATGGACAGGGATTCCCGTAAGCCGGATGATTCAAAGCGAAAGAGAAAAACTTCTAAATCTTGAAACCGAACTTCATATGCGTGTAGTTGGCCAGCATGAAGCTATCGAAGCCATTTCAGATGCCATTCGACGTAGTCGTGCCGGTTTGCAGGATGAAAAAAGGCCGATCGGTTCATTTATTTTTCTCGGAACCACCGGTGTCGGGAAAACGGAGTTGGCAAAAGCTTTGGCCGAATTTCTTTTCAATGACGAAAATTCTTTGGTTCGTATTGATATGTCGGAATATCAGGAAAGGCATTCAGTTTCAAGGCTAATAGGTGCTCCTCCCGGCTACGTCGGTTATGACGAGAGCGGCCAGCTAACCGAAGCGGTCAGGCGTAAACCTTATTCTGTCGTTCTTTTAGATGAAATTGAAAAAGCCCATCCTGATGTTTTTAATATTTTGCTTCAGGTTTTAGACGATGGTAGATTGACTGATAATAAAGGCCGGCTCGTTGATTTCAAAAATACTATCGTAATTATGACCTCAAATATTGGTTCACACATAATTCAGGATAAACTAAACAAGATTACTGATGATAATCGCGAAGAAATAATAAATCATACAAGATTAGAAGTTTTCGATCTATTGAAAAAAACTATAAGGCCGGAGTTTCTAAATCGCATCGACGAAATAATTATGTTTAAACCTTTATCGAAAGATGAAATAAAAGATATTGTGAAATTGCAATTTCGGATAATTCAGAAAATGCTTGATAAAAACGGTATAAAAATTTCGGCAACCAATAAAGCTATTGATGAAATTTCGGAAATGGGATTTGATCCTCAATTTGGTGCAAGGCCAATAAAAAGAGTTATTCAACGACATATTTTGAATGAATTATCAAAAATGATATTGGC
>CAZBSL010000237.1:0-4750 GCA_964494265.1 uncultured Bacteroidales bacterium | reverse complement strand
ATTATCTCTTTATGATTATTTTCATAAGCTTCGCAATCAATTTCAACGGATAGCTCTTTCAAAGGAGGTTCAAAATCACCCATACTATAATGTAGAGTCGAATCGGCATAAACCTTTTTCATATATAAAGCCCAGATCGGTAAAGCCATATTTGCTCCCTGACCTAAGGTAATGGTTCTAAAATGAGCGGCACGATCTTCGCAACCTGTCCAAATGCCGGAAGTAAGGTCGGGAGTAACTCCCATAAACCAACCGTCGGATTGATTTTGAGTTGTACCGGTTTTACCGGCAATGGGATTAGTGAAGCCGTAAGTTAAGCGTAGTCTGATTCCTGTACCGTATTGTGTAACTCCTTTCATCATATCAGCCATCAAGTAAGCTGTTTCTTCACTCATTGCTTCAGTCTGTTTTGGGGAGAATTTATCAATAATATTACCGAATTTGTCTTCAATTTTGGTGATAAATATGGGTTCGATATAAATACCTTTATTTGCAAAAGTATTCATAGCACCAACCATTTCGTATAATGAGATATCAGGTGTACCGAGACAAATTGCCGGAACGGCAGGGATGTAGCTTGTTACTCCCATTTTTTTTGCAATTTGTCGAACTGATTGAGGAGAATATTGTTTCATTAAATATGCCGACACCCAATTCACCGAATTAGCTAATGCCCACTTAAGAGAAACCATTTCATTTTCTTTCTTTTTTGTAGAATTGGCCGGTTCCCATTTTGTACCGTCAGGAAGATCAATACTTTGTTGAACATTTGGAACTTTACTACAAGGAGAATATTCACCTGCCTGCATAGCCAAAGTGTAAAGAAATGGTTTGAATGTCGAACCTATTTGTCTTTTACCATATTTCACTGGATCGTATTTGAAAAATTTATAATCGGGCCCACCAACATAAGCTTTGACAAAACCCGTATGCGATTCCATTGACATAAAACCCGAGCGGAGGAAAAATTTATAATATCTAATAGAATCCATTGGAGTCATAATAGTGTCGATTTCACCATCCCACGAAAAAACAGTCATTTCAGTTGGAGTATTAAAAGATAATTCAATAGAATCAAAAGGAATTTCGCTGAGTTTTAATTTTCTGTATCTTTCTGAACGTTTCATTGCCTGTGTCATCAAAAGATTAATGAGAGAATCACTTTCATCTTCTTCGAAAACATAAGGAGCATTAGTAAAACCTTCCCAATGCTTATAAAAATCAGGTTGAAGTGTTTTTCCGAGATGTTCACTTACAGCTTCTTCGGCATATTTTTGCATTCTCGAATCAATGGTTGTATAAATTTTTAAACCGTCTTTATAAAGATTATAAGGAGTCCCGTCAGCTTTAAAGTGCGAACTGCACCAATTTTTTAAAGTTGTGCGTAAATATTCTCTGAAGTGTTGTGCAATACCGGTATTATGAGCTTGTAACCTGAAATTTGACATATCAATTTGTATTTCTTTGATCGAATCGCAATCAGGTTTAGAAATATAGCCATATTTGGCCATTTGTGAAATAACAATATTTCTTTTTTTAAATGCATTATTCGGATTTCTGATCGGGTTATATTTGGTTGGAGCATTAACCACACCAACCATTAAGGCTGCTTCTTCGACATTAAGTGAATCAGGAGTTTTATTAAAAAAGGTTTTTGAGGCAGATTTAATTCCAAACGAATGGCTGCCAAAAGGAACCGTATTGAAATACATAGCAATGATTTCTTCTTTTGAATAATTTCGTTCCAGTTTAACAGCAGTTATCCATTCCTTGAATTTTGAAAGAACAAGGTCAAGAGTCGAAGGATTTCTTTCTCTGGGAAAAAGATTTTTCGCAAGTTGTTGTGTGATAGTGCTTCCGCCACCTCTGTCAACATTTAATGCAACACCATAAAAAGTTCTTAACAAAGCCCGATGATCTATGCCTGAATGTTCTTCGAATCGGATATCCTCGGCTGCGAGTAAAGCGTTTATTAAGTTATTTGATAAATCTTGATAATGAACATTTGACCGATTTTCGATATAATAAGTTCCAAGTAGCATGCTATCAGCAGAGTACACTTCAGATGCAAGATTACTCTTGGGGTTTTCCAATTCTTCGAAAGTCGGCATCGGGCCAAATTTTTCATTTGAAATAATTACAAAAATCAATAGAATTGAAAATAAGGCTACAAAATAAAGAATCCAGAAACCTAATATGTATTTAAAATATTTCCTTTTCAGTTTTTTATTGTTCCCCATTGTTAGAATTATTTAATATCAAAATATATGGCAAATTTGAAATAATTAAATTTTTTATTGACACATTTTTTATTGATTATTTTTTTCAATCCGTATCCCGATATCTGCTATACCTTGTAAAATCTCAACTCTCATTGCCTGCTCAAATTCAAAAATATAACTACCTTTTTCTGGAAATACTAAATTGTTTTTTAATAGAATATTGTTTTCTTTGAGTTTACTTAATCCATTTCCTAACCATTTCCCGTTGATGTCGGCAAGAATACATTCAATTGTATCTTTAGAAATGTTACCGTCAGGAAGTTGTGTTGTAATAAACAGATATAAATTACTGTATTTATAGTCTGTTGTATTTCTTATGTTAATAAAAAACTGATTTTGAGAAATTGTATCCGAGATTTCTATTTTAAATGAAACAATTTTGTTTCTATCCCAAGTAGCATTTTCAAATGAACAATTTTCATCGAAAACACGGTTTAAATCACAAGATGACAAGAATAAAATAATCAAAAATGAAATTAATAAGAAAGGCTTAATTGAGAAAAATATTTTCATTAAAAAGCAGCTTTTATAAATAAAGCTAAAATATGCTATTTATTGTTTTTTGAATGATTATTTATGGTAGTTATTTATCAAATCGGGTTAAATCACCTTGTTCAACAGCATCTTGGAAATCAATTTTTGTTTCTTTAACATATTCAAAGTCTTCAAGTTTATCGGGAAATTTGCTACGAGAATTCATTTTAATAATTTTTTTAACATTTTCTAAAGGAATTATTAGGGTACACGATGGCTCACTTATATATGAATACCACATTAATTCTTTAAATACATCCATTTTTTGGTAAATTCCTTCTCCTTTTTTAGATTTTAAAATTATTTCGGTATTTGGGAATTTATCTAAAGCTTCCGCATAATTGTCATACTCATAATTCAAACAGCATTTTAGCTTTCCACATTGACCAGCAAGTTTTTGAGGATTTAGTGATAATTGTTGTGTACGGGCAAAATTGGTAGTAACCGATTTGAAATTTGTATGCCATGTTGAACAGCATAGTTCTCTTCCACATGATCCAATGCCACCGATCCGGCTTGCTTCCTGCCTGACTCCGATTTGTTTCATTTCTATTCTAACTTTGAATTCTTCGGCTAATAGTTTTATAAGCTCACGAAAGTCAACACGGTCTTCGGCGGTATAATAAAAAATAGCTTTAGTTTTATCGCCCTGATATTCAATATCATTGAATTTCATTTCAAGGTTAAGTTTACTCGCAATTTTTCGGGTTTCAAACATTGTTTTATCTTCAATTTCAACCGCTGCTATCCATTTTTCTATATCAGTCATTCTTGCACGCCTATAAACTTTCTTGATACTTTCAGATTTCGGATCGATAAATTTTTTCTTAATTTGCAATCGGGCAGCCTCTCCGGTTAAAGTAACAAAACCCACATCATGTCCAGGTGATGCTTCAACGGCAACAATATCTCCAACAACCAATTCCATTTCAGGAGTTTTGCGGAAAAAACATTTTCTGCTATTTTTAAATCTTACTTCAATACAATCAAATTCATCAAACTTATTAAGAGGTTTCATTGTCTCTAACCAATCAAAATCGTCTAATTTGCTACATCCGTGACGAAAAACAGTTTCGGAGTTTTCGAACATTTTAGGCGTTTTGCAGCAACCTCTCGAGAAAAATGAATTGTTTTCAGAATCAATATTTTTGTTGTCCATGTATTTTCGTTTTATGGCTCAAAATTACAAATTATATTTTTAGTCATGAAAATAATATTTTTATAAAATTCAGAATTAAAAATTCAGAATTAAGAATTTGGATTTTAAAATAGGTTGACCTCTATAAAAATTAATGAATTTCTCAATTTGTGAGAAAAATCGCTTTTTGTTTTAAAAATTCATTAAGGTTTTATCAATATGAAAGTATATTATTTTTTTATTCAAATAATCAATAGAATTCGCCGCTTATCACCTAAAAACTTCCTAATTCTAAAACTTGCTTGTTTTGCCATAGATGTGATAATACTTTTGCTTAAAAGTAAAATTCAGTTTAACTTGTATGGGGAGATAGATTTTTATTAAAAAAATATTCAAACTTGTGAATTTAATTCAATTAATTTTTACCAATGTATTATAAACCATAGTTTTTGCAGATGTTCATAAACCAAAATTTTGAAGCGGGTGATGTGCATGAGCTATAATTATAACATTTATATATATTATGAAAATGTGAACTTATAAATACATTTTTTTAAAAAAAAACATAAATTTTTTTTGATAATTCATAAATTTGTATAATTTTGTTAATCTGAAATAGGATTGAAATATTGATAATTTTGTTAAAGATATGTTAATCAAAAATTTAAATTTTTATTAACGGAAGCTTAAACAAAGGAAACAGTAAAAATGTAAAATAAAATCAAAAATTAATATATAATTCAAGAAAATTATTTAGTAACTTAAAACTTTATTTATGAAAAAATTTACAAAAATT
>CAZBSL010000236.1:0-4766 GCA_964494265.1 uncultured Bacteroidales bacterium | reverse complement strand
ATTTTTGAAATAAAAAATTTGAGTTATTCAATTAATTTGTACTTTTGCACACTTAAAAATTTTTATAGAAAAACTGATAAATATCTTAGTTTACACTTATTTAAGAATATAAGAAAATGAAAAACAATAAACATGTTTACCTTTTTGGTAATCGTAAGGCAGACGGAAATGCCACAATGAAAAATCTCCTCGGCGGTAAAGGTGCTAACCTTGCCGAAATGAACCTAATAGGAGTTCCGGTTCCTCCCGGATTTACTATAACTACAGAAGTTTGTACAGAATATAATACGCATGGCCGTGAAAAAGCCATTGAATTAATTAAAGATGAAGTAGAAAACGGAATTCATTTTGTTGAAGAAATAATGGGAACCAAGTTTGGCGACAAAAGCAATCCTTGTTTATTCTCTGTTCGTTCAGGTGCAAGAGCTTCTATGCCCGGCATGATGGATACTGTGTTGAATCTGGGTTTAAACGACGCTGCTGTTGAAGGTATTGCTAAGAGAACCGGAAACGAGCGATTTGCATGGGATTCTTACAGGCGATTTGTGCAAATGTTTGGCGACGTTGTACTTGGAATGAAACCTGCTTCTAAAGAAGACGTTGATCCATTTGAAGAAATCATTGAGGAATTAAAAGAAGAAAAAAATATTACTGACGATACTGAATTAACTGCCGCTGACTTTAAAGAATTAGTTTCAAGGTTTAAAAAAGCTGTTAAAGAAGTTACCGGAAAAGATTTCCCCGATGATCCGTGGGAACAATTATGGGGCTCAGTGATGGCCGTTTTCGATAGTTGGATGACAGAAAGAGCAATTTTTTATCGTAAAATAAATAATATTCCCGCCGAATGGGGTACTGCCGTAAATGTTCAAGCAATGGTTTTCGGAAATATGGGCCAAAATTCGGCCACAGGTGTTGCATTTACACGTGATGCCGGAACAGGCGAAAATCTTTTCAATGGCGAATATTTAATTGATGCACAAGGCGAAGATGTTGTTGCCGGAATTCGTACTCCACAGCAAATCACGAAAGAGGGTTCCGTGCGTTGGGCCAAACTTGCAAATGTTAGCGATGACGAAAGAAAAACTAATTTCCCATCCTTAGAAGAAGCTATGCCGAAAATTTATAAAGAACTTTTCGACACACAAAATAAATTGGAAAAGCATTATACAGACATGCAGGACCTTGAATTTACGGTTCAGGATGGAAAGTTATGGTTGCTTCAAACACGTAGCGGAAAACGTACCGGTGCAGCTATGGTAAAAATTGCTATGGATATGATGGACGAAGGCCTTATTAATAAGAAAACCGCTGTTATGCGTGTTGAACCAAATAGATTAGATGAACTTTTGCACCCTGTTTTTGATAAAAAAGCTTTGGAGAAAGCAAATGTTATTGCCAAAGGATTGCCGGCTTCACCGGGAGCTGCAACAGGCCAGATAGTTTTCTTTGCCGATGATGCCGAAGAATGGGCAATAAAAGAAAAAAAAGTTATACTTGTTCGTATCGAAACTTCTCCTGAAGATTTAAAAGGAATGCACGTTGCCGAAGGTATTCTTACACAAAGAGGTGGCATGACATCTCACGCCGCTGTTGTTGCCCGTGGAATGGGGAAATGTTGTGTTTCGGGTGCAGGTTTAATCAATATTGATTATAAAAAAAGAACAATGCAAGCTGATGGTAATACTTTCAAAGAAGGTGATTGGATTTCATTGAACGGAAGCACAGGTGAAGTTTATGAAGGAAAAATTGAAACCATCAATCCTGAATTAAGCGGCGATTTTGAAAAACTTATGAAAGTCGCCGATAAATATTCAACTATGCTTGTCAGAACCAATGCCGATACACCAAATGACTCATTAGTTGCAAGAAATTTCGGTGCTCAGGGAATCGGGCTTACACGTACGGAACATATGTTTTTTGAAGGCGACAGAATTAAACCAATGCGTGAAATGATACTTGCTTCAGACGAAGCAGGCCGAAGAAAAGCTTTAGAAAAATTATTACCCATTCAAAGAAAAGATTTTGAAGGTATTTTTGAAGCAATGCACGACTTGCCTGTTACTGTTCGCTTGCTTGACCCGCCTCTACATGAGTTTGTTCCTCACGAAAAAGAAAACCAACAAATTATGGCCGACGAAATGGGAATTTCAGTAGAAGAAATCCGACAAAAAGTTGAATATCTTTCTGAATTTAATCCTATGCTTGGCCATCGTGGATGCCGACTTGGAAACACATATCCCGAAATTTCAGAAATGCAGGCAAGAGCCATTATCGAGGCAGCTTTAAATCTTAAACAAAAAGGAGTTACAGCAAAACCTGAGATAATGATACCTTTAACTGGAACATATCAGGAAATGAAAATGCAGGAAGATTTAGTAAGAGCTATTGCCGAAAAAGTTTTTGAGGAAAGAAACGACAAAATTGATTATTTGGTTGGTACTATGATAGAAATTCCGCGTGCCGCTTTAATAGCAGATGAAATTGCAAAATCTGCCGAATTTTTCTCATTCGGAACTAATGACCTTACACAGATGACTTTCGGATATTCAAGAGATGATGCAGGAAAATTCTTACCTGTTTATCTTGAAAAAAATATTCTGGAAAATGATCCTTTCCAAATTCTTGATCAGGAAGGTGTCGGCCAACTAATGAAAATCGCCGTTAAAAAAGGCAGAAAAACACGTAAAAACCTGAAAATAGGTATTTGTGGCGAACATGGAGGCGAACCTTCATCAGTTGAATTCTGTAACTCATTAGGATTTAATTATGTAAGCTGCTCTCCTTTCAGAGTTCCTATTGCTCGTTTGGCTGCTGCCCAAGCGGTTATCAAACAAAAAGCTGCAAAGAAATCTAAGAAATAGAATTTTTTTAAAGATGTTATTAAGGGAAGGTTTGTTAACTCAGGCCTTCCCTTTTTTATACCAGAAAGGGTCTAAGTCCCCATAACTTGCATAAAACCAAATCAACATTCAACTTACTTATTCTTGATAAAATCGGGGACTTAGACCCTGGGTACATTAAAAGAAAGTTAATTATGAAAATTTGCTTTCCTTTTTTTATTTTTTAAATTATATTAAGGTTTTATAGATAGAAAATATTAATTTTGCCGGAAAAATGTATTTCGTTTAAATAAAAAGAATATTAAAATATAATGAAGTTAGAAGTTAGATTATCAAAGGTTATTGAAGTTCACAAAAATGTTTTTTGCAACACAGAAAGAGAGAGAATAATTCAAGAAGTTATTGACAACAAAGAGGCTATTGTTTCCGAATCCGGAGCACTTGCTACTTGGACACCGATGGAATCGACGGGAAGAAGCCCTAAAGACACCGTAATTGTAAAACGCAAGGAAAGTGAAAATACGATTGACTGGACTTCACCGAATAACCTGCCTATTGATGAAGAAACTTTTGATATGGTTTTTGAAGATGCATTGAAATTTTTAAATGACAAGAATAAAATTTATGTAACAGATAGAGTTATCGGAGCTGATTCAAAATATGCTTTACCGGTAAAAACCGTAACTGATAATGCACTAACAGCACTTTTCACTTATAATATGTTTAGGCCGATACCTAATGACTTAAATAAAAGCGATTTCTATGAAAAAGATTTTTATCTATTGTCATTGCCTTACGAAAAACTAAATGCTTCGAAGTATGAGGGCCGTTTAAGGAAATTCGAGAACGGAAAAACTTCCAATATGGTAGTTGCCATGGATTTCGACAGAAGAATTGGAGTTATTGTAGGTTCGGCATATATGGGAAGTGTTAAAAAAATGCTTTTTACGGTAATGAATTATTTGCTTCCTTTTCAAGGGGTTCTGCCTCTACATTGTTCCGCCAACGAAGGCGATAACGGTGATTCGGCTTTGCTCTTAGGATTATCGGGGACAGGAAAAACTTCCTTATCTGCTGATCCTTCCCGTGCACTTCTCGGCGACGACGAACATGGCTGGAGTAAAGATGGAATAGCAAATTTCGAGAACGGATGTTATGCAAAAATGATTGATATTGACCCGAAAAAAGAAAAAGACATTTATGATGCGGTAATGCATAACGACAATTATCTAAAACATGGTGTGATTGTTGAAAATGCTATGATGTATCCAAATGGCGTTTTCGATTATTTTGACGACAGATTCACTCCAAATTCGAGGTCATCCTATCCTTTAACATATTTAAAAAACATCAAAGAATCTTCGACTGCAGGCCACCCGAAAACAATTTTATTTTTAACTGCTGACGCATATGGTGTTTTACCTCCTGTTTCAATATTGAACAGAAACAGAGCTATGCTATGGTTTTTAATGGGATATACAAGTAAACTGGCCGGTACCGAAACAGGTGTAACCGAACCACAGGCTACGTTTTCAAGATTTTTCGGACAACCTTTTATGCCCGGAAACCCCGATACTTATGCTGAAATGCTTGGCGAAAAAATGGAAAAATACAATACTAATGTATTTCTGATTAATACAGGCTGGAGCGGAGGCCCTTATGGAATTGGAAAAAGAATTGATATAAATCTAACAAGGGCAATGGTGAACGCCGCCTTGTCAGGCGATTTGGCAGATATTGAATGTACTCCCGACGGTTTATTTCATTTGGATATTCCGGTTTCATGCCCCGGCGTTCCTTCTGAAATCCTAAACCCGATTAACACCTGGAAGGATAAAGAAGATTATAAAAAAACAGCCTTGAAACTTGCTGCGAAATTTTCCGTGTCTTTTGATAAAGCTTATGGTACTCACAATATAGATA
>CAZBSL010000235.1:0-4769 GCA_964494265.1 uncultured Bacteroidales bacterium | reverse complement strand
ATTAACTTAAAAAGCCCACGGGATGCGGGCTTTTTAATTCTACAATAAAACAACTTTTCTATTGAGGAGAGGCGTAAATATAATCATTATTTCTGTAACCCGGCAAATCTTTATACCAATCTTGGTAAATCGTACCATTTGACTCAGCCCATTCTGAAAATTTTAGATAAGCTTGAGAAATCTGTGCTTTTTCAATCGGGTAATCAAATTCGGAAAAAATATTTATCGCCCATGGCAAATTTGTTGTAGTACGAAAATATCTGTCCTCAACAGGTTTACTATCATCAGCCATCGTACCAAACAAATCGTTATCAAGAAGATCGCTCGGTATATAATCCGGTAAATGTATTTCATAACCACGGTTTTCATCAGCTATTAAAAACGGATTATACGGAGGGCTTCCTAAATCATCATAAGTATAATTGCTTGCCAGATCAATAGAAATTTCAATAGTATCCTGAGGGATGATGTATGGTGCTCCGACAACTGTATTTACCCCTATTCCTCCTCCCTGATAGGGAAGTATATTGAAACTATTATCATAAACAATAATTGTTGCATTTGCTTGATTTGCTTCGAGATTATTACCGGGATCTAAATTCACATATCCGTCCCTTATATCGTATCCGGAAACCGATGAAACTTCATTGGATGGTATAGGTAACTGAAATCCAAAACCGTTTAAGTAACCTGCACCTGTTGCAAGTATAACAAATTTCCCATTAATATGAACAATATCGTTATTATTGTTAGTAATTTGATTAAATTGATAATTTATAACCAGATCATTAAAATCGTAATCGCCTGTACCTGGCCAAAGGTCTTCGAAAGCCAATGTACCAAATTCAACTATACAAGGATAATGATTATCAAAAGAATATTCGGGATCATCGGGATAGTCATCATAAGCATCCGGAATCCCATCTCCATCAGAATCAACTCCTACATAATCAATTATTGGAATATCAAGAATCGTACAAGGTACAGGATCGACAGCAACAAAAAATATTGCATCATTAAAATCATGATCGCACCAAACTGTCCCATCGCGTAAAATATCTTCAAATCCTAAAATAAGTTTCTCCCTTGAAGGATCGTTTAACAGCACACTATGTTGTTTATCTTCCTGAACGGCTTCTGGATTAAAATTTCTGTCGGAATAAAAAATATCCCTACCGTTTGTAACCTGGCCGCTAATCCATCCATCAGAAATTAATACCCATCCAATACCTGTTGAATCAGGGAAAGTACCGATATTTACTTTATTACCGGATTGTAATCCGCCTCCACTTCCCTGATATGAAACATTCGGAAAAATGATTGTAATTGTATCAATTTCATTTGGCGATGTGGGAGGAGAACTTAGATTGTAAGTGTAAAATCCAAGAACATTTTTATACGAGGCTCCCTCGTGAATAAACGTAACCCAAACTGTTGCACCGCAGTCTAATAAAAGATCATGTTCAAAATCGACTGATAAATATTCAGGATGTGAAATCATTAAATCTTGTTGCTCCGGTAAACTATTGTTAATATCTTGGAGAAACTCTGCAGAAATTATGTCATTATCAGGGTTTAAATAATCGGGTACTCCTTGATTATTATAAGTTCCCAGAAAATTGTAAACACTATTTGTGCTTTTTGGCATCAAAGAAACAGTAGATTTCTGATGTTCAAATTTACCACCAAAAGTGAAGTTAGCTGTATTATTTACAACGGGAACCTTTGCAAAATTTACGAGTCCGATTTGCTCTGTAGCCAAAACTATTTCTTGCATATAAGAAGGGATTGGCCTTGTTGATTTAAAAAGTCCATTTGCATCAGTTACTCCTGTAAGCATTAATAATCCTCCGTCATCGGGAAAATCTGTGTAAACCTTCACAATTGCATTTGGAAGAGGATTCCCTTGGTTATCTTTTGAAAATATTTTAATATCAATATCTTTTGCCGTTGACCAATCAAAATTCGGGTCAACCGGCAGAAACTCCATGCTTGTATTATTATTATCCGCATTTTCATTATCATGGTCCTTCATGCATGAAGCAAAAAAGAGAGATACAAGCATTAAGAAGACAATAAAGAATAACTTTCTATTTTTCATTTTTAAAAAGATTTTAAAATTTACAATTATCGATAAGTCAATTTATATACCACTTCAATAGAGGCTGATCTTTAAATGTTTGAAATATGGGAAAATTCCATAAATTGGAATACAATGCCGATTTGGTAAATATCCAAAAATATCTAACAGCTTTTTATTATAAGCGAGATGGAAATAATTGTATTTTTAATTTGGAAGAAAACAATAATAGCCGGATTATTCTTGACTGAAGATTGAATGCTTAAAGCCCCTATTCTGGATTTATGGATTTAAGTTTATCTTCCTTAATAAATTTTTGAAAAAACGGTAAAAAAGTGTAATAAATTATAAATGAAAGCGGTATTGAAACAATTGCCCATGCCAAGATTCCAAGTAGGGTTTGGAACCAAATATGTTGAATTGCAAATATCCAATCTTCTTTAAACATTATAATAATTTCAGATATAGAAAATGAAATGAATGAATAGCCAAAAATCATTTTCCCCAAACTTATTAATGGAATAATTAGAAGTATTTGAAGAGGGTATAATGAGAAATTAATAAAAAGTATTACAGCTTTGTTTAGCCTGAATATGAATGCAGATAGTAAGCAAAAAATTGTTGTGAAGCCAACAATGGGAAAAATCCCAAAAACAACACCAAAAGCAATTGTTAGTGATAGTTTTTCAGGTGTAATTCCTTGCTTAAGAAATCCTAAAATTGGAATCCAAAGTTTGTATTTTAAATATTTTTTCGTTTTTAGCTCAAAAATAACAAAAAATGTTTTTACATTTTCTTTTATTCCCAAAAACGTCTGTTTTCTTCTAACAAAAAAGGATTTGAAAATCTCCATCTATCATTAAAATATGGAGAATTTCCATTTGAAACCCTAAATCCGCCTTCAATTGAAAAGTTCTCAATAATCAAATATTGAAATTCCAACAAAGCTAATCACAAAAAAAAACTTCGCCCAAGCTATGTTTGCCTAAGCGAAGTTTTTAATTTTTTAATTTTTTAAATGTATGCGAATTAATGTGTATTTTTAATTATTATTATTGAACAATTAGTTTTCTTGTTATTTCATTTCCGGTTTTTTCGTTAATAATATTAACGAAATAAATGCCTTCAGAAAGATTATCAATATTGATTTCGCTCAATTGTTTGTTAATAGTGGTTTTAAAAACAAGTTTTCCGACAATTGAAAACACATTTACTGCAAGATCGTTGTTTGAATTTATTTTGATATAGAAATGTTCGTTAGCAGGATTGGGATAAATTGCTATATTTTCGTTGTTTACAATGTCGCCGATACCTTGGTATGCACTTCCTAAAACTAAGATATTATCAACTTCCCATGTTGATGATTCGGTATCAGTCGATTGGTATCGGAAAGCGAGATAAACAGTTCCGTTATAGCTTGAAATATCAATATCACCCGAAGGTGTCCATTCCCAGCTTCCAGGTGAAAGATCAGCTTGCAAATCACTCCATGTAGCAGTATTTGGATCGCTTGAACCATCATAATCGTTTGAAATCTTTACTTCAAAATCAGGGCCTGTATAATTCATAGCTGTAGTAAAACTAAATGTTTCATTAATAAATGCATCGAAATTAATGGCCGGTGAAATTAACCAATCTTCATTTGTGTTGCTACTACTCTCATAGCCTGACATTTTTGCATAATAATCACCCCCATAAAAGGCAGGTTCCCATATTTGAGCACCTGTTACACTATATTGGCTCCATGTTCCGAGTGTTTCATCATTGAAGTCTTCAGAGTTTATGATAATAAGGTCTTCGGTGGTTGCATTAGCCGCAGGAGGAGTTCCATCAGTTTTATAGTCGATATTTACCCCACCATTAGAATAAGAGAAAATTTTAAAATAATAAGTTGTCTTTGCTTCAAGATTTAAAAAAGAGTATTCCTGAATTCCATACCCAATATTCATAATTCCGCTTCCATCCGAAAGATCCGCATCATCGGCTTCTGGTACACCATCAACAGGTAATTCAATATTATTTTCATTACTTGCTTTTATCAAATAAGCTGTAGGTAAATGATCGCCAATAGCATCATCCCACGAAAGATTAATTGTTATACCTGAAGCATTAGCTGCGAAAGTGCTTGGGTAATTTGTCGGCTCTGGTGCAGGAGCACTTGATATTATTGAAAAATCATCATAATAAACTGATCCGCCTGGAATATTATCCTGTTTATAAACTCTTACCTCAAACCTGAAACCTGTTGCATTTGCGGGTGCCGTTAATATTACTTTATAATTTATCCAATCAGGATTGTCTTCCGAATATTCATCAGGGCGTAATTCGGCTACATTATCAGTTAGAGTAGTAGTTGCATCTTGTAACCAGTATGACCAGATTCGTGTACGGGCTTCAGGATCATTATCCAAATACCAATAACTGATCTCATAAGTTTGCCCTCCTGTAATCGTCATAATATCTTGCTTAAGGTCTTTTGTCCCTGAAGCTGACGTATGCATGGCAGAATATGTTCCTCCATGAATAGGGTCAGTAGCTTGGGTTATGTTTTCGGCTAAAGTCCAATCAGTCGGATTGTTTGGATCAGCCCATACTTCTAAATCTCCGTTTAAAACCAGGTTTTGTGCATCAGCTACAAATACTCCTGATAATAAGAAAATTGATAAAATTGTTAATAGTAAAGTTTTTT
>CAZBSL010000234.1:0-4816 GCA_964494265.1 uncultured Bacteroidales bacterium | reverse complement strand
CTTATTCATGCCACCCATTCCACATTGCTTTAAAATTACTTCCGGGAGTTGTTCCAATGGTGCAAAAATATATGTGCACGAACATAAAAACCGATACAAAAAATCCCATAATAACATGTAATAAATCTGTAAGAAGAATGCCGCTTATGCTAAAAACATTATGGACTATAGTTTCAGGGAATATTAAGGCCCATCCTGTTATGAAAATAATTGGAAGAAAAATATACATAACCAATAGGTATGAGAACTTTTGCAATGGATTGAATTTTCTTTTTTCCGAAATAGGAAATGGAGGTTTTTCGCCTTTGAATATCCCTATTGAATAATACTTAGATTGTGTAAGCAATCTGTTTGTAAAGCCTTTTAATTTAATTTTATAGTATTTAATATTCCTTGTTGTAATATTGATTATTATGAAAAAGAAGTAGCTTAGCGTAAGTGAGATACCGCAAATATTATGAATTGTAACAGCTAAATCGAATCTCATAAACGGATATTCAGGATTTGAATATTGCATGCTGATACCGGTAATAATTAATAATAAACATAAAACTGCATTTAGCCAATGCCAAATTCTTATCGAAAGAGGATATAAATATATTTTTACTCCCATAACTTTACTTTTTAATAATTCTTAAAATTGTGTGTGTACAAATTCCCAAAATTACAAAACCGAATATAGCAATACTGGCCCAGTTAAGATAAATGTTTCTGTTGGCTCCAATAATATAAGCTTCTTTAAGAATTACAGCATTGATAAAACCTGCAGCGTTTCTGTTTTCTTTCCTTTGATATTTATATAATGAAGCCATCAATAATGAATTGGTAGAATGGCATTCAACACATTTTTTAACGGCCTGGTCTTTTGGTAGTATTTTATGGGCAACTAAAATGCTGTCGTTTATTTCAGTATGACACTCAATACAACGAACACTTTTAAAATGACTTGATTGATTTGGAAGCCAATTATGTGTATCAAAAATGTCTGGGTTTTTATTGTCAGTCAGGATTTGAAATTCCTCAACATTTGTATGGCAATTTAAACAGATATTGTTCGCATATTCAACAACATCAACAATAGACTCATTAGTTCTTGCATTAATTTCATAGGTATGCGGATCATGACACATCCAGCAGGTGAAATTTTCACCATGTTTGTTTGAATGAATACTATTAATAAAATTTTCCTCAATTTGTTCAAAATTGAACTCGGCTGAGTTCTCATCACCCCCATGGCAATCCATACAGGAATATATTGGCTCCATTCTTAAGCTTCCTGAATGGGGAAACTCTTCGTATTCATATGAATGACAATCAATACAAGCAAAAGTTTTATGATTTGAGCTATAAAATTTTGTTGAATCAACTACAAAATGAGGATTCATTCTTTCCCGAATATCTTTTTCCACCCAATCATTATAATAATAATAAAAATGTCCACCATGGCATTTAAAACATTCTCGGTTTTCAAGAATCTTTTTTTTTATTGGCTCATTTATTTTCTGGCAAAATGATGGTAAATTAGATAAAAACAGAAAGCAAATCGAGAAAAGGATTAAGCCTTTTTTAAAATATGGTTTCATTTTTCTTTTTGAGTATTAAGTTAATTAACTAAGGATTAATAAATTTAGATTGAAAAAAACCTTTATCCTCAATGCTTATAAAAAATCAGTTAGTAAAAATACGAAAAAAAATCCCTGAAATTAATTTAAGTCAAATCACATTTTGTAAAAACGATTATTTCTTAAATGTCCTAAGGAAATTAATTATTGCCCAACGGTCTTCATCATCAGTAATTTTTTTTTCATAATTGGGCATTTCATCACGTCCGATAAATGATTTATAAAAAAGAACACCATCCGATTGGTTCTGAAATTCCTCTGATGAAAAATCGCCTGAAAAAGTTTCAAGATTCTTTGCCATGGGCCCGTCACCAAGTCCACGATTACCATGGCACGATTTACAATGCTTGGCATAAAGCATTTTACCTACCTTGTTTAAACTAACGTCATCCTTATAAGGATTTTCCATCTTTTTATACATTTCAGGTATTTCCCAAGGCTCGCCTTTTTTTTGTTCTTGTGGAACGATCCAGGATATTAGAAATAATCCTGCAGTAATAATTGTTGTTAAAACCAATAATTTTGTTTTCTTCATTTTTTATCTTTTTATTCATAAAATTAAAAACTCCATAAGCGAGTAATAGTAAATCCGAACATTAAATTGCTAAATCCTTTCGTCCAGTCGTTTCGGTTAAACATATAAATTTCCTGAGGAAGAATTCCATCTGCTGTAGTAATATATATTTGAAAGGCATGCGTGCTTGTTGAAATTTCCCATCCAATCGCAAAATTGGGTTTTGAAGGGTTAATAAATTCATGATGTTCTGAAATACCTTTGATTTTCAGGGGGGCATCATACTGAAAAATAATAGAAGATTGAGAAGAAATTCTGGCACGGCCATTAATACCTATCCCAATTTTATCATGGTCGGATATGGAATCAATCAGATTATAATGAGTAAAGCTTGCTGTCAATTGTATAGAAAGCCAATCCGTGAATTTTCTGCCCACTATTAACTGACTGAAATAAGATAATCGATTAGAGAATTTATAATTCACACCCCATATTCCTTCATTTTCTTTATCCCTTCCGTCGATGGCAATATTACCATATAATGTAACAGCAACAGGAATGGTGTTTTTTCGTGTTTGCTGTATGATATTCCATTTCACCTGAAGATCACTTTGCATTTTTCTACCGGTTAGTCCATACCCGATCATTAGGTTGTCAAGTATGCTATAATTAAATCCGATACGAATGTTTGCTCCTGGGCTATAGATACCCCAGATATCTTTTATACCGTTATCCATTTTTCCGAACCTGTGTTGAATGAGCATTTCAAGTGTTTTGGCTGTCGGGATTTCACAGGTTTGGTTATCAATCAGGATTCCACTGCCAAAAGGTGATCTTACAGGTTTGTCTTTCTTTTTTTCTTCTTCCTGAGTGTAGGCTGAATTAATAGAAAATATTATTGATATTATGACGATTATAAATTTTTTCATCTTTACAATGTTTTGGTTATTAATTTTTTTGTTTAGTTATCATTTGCTCCCTGCAGTATCCATACCAGAATAACAGCTGACTGGTCGAGTGTATATACTTTGGGATGACTTCCTCCCGGGCTGGGTTTGGTATAGATTATACTTTGTTTAGGATTATCTAAATCGACCATGCTATTGTTAATAATACTCTGGTAAGCATTAGCAAGTGATAAATCAGGGTTAGTAGTTCCGCTATGACAGACTAAACAACCTTGTTCTCCAAAAATAGGAATTAGCTCAGTTTTAAAACTGATGGTGTCCGTAGGATCAGGTGGAACAGGTTTGGGGGGTTCGATGAAATCGTATTCACAGGCATTTAGAATAAATATGCCGATCAAAAGTATAATTAAGTGTTTAATCCTCTGCATTTTCTTAAGGGTTTTAATTTTTTTTGTAAATATACTAAAAAAGGCTTTCAAACGAAAGCCTTTTTTGATATTATAATAAAGAACGATTATTAATTTGTTAATGCTGCAATGGTATTTTCAAGGAGCTTTATTGCATAGTTGGCATTATGTGATCCGCCACTTCTATCCTCTCTAACCATATTATAGTTCAGAACACCTCCGGCCTGATCTGCTGTCCATGTTCCCGGAACAACGTGGTCACCTTCATCAAGGACACCAATATCTAATAATACGACCTTTAAATCAGTAAGTAACTCGTCAATCTCTGCTTTGGTATTTTCAATTTTGGTTTTCAATTCAGCTGGGTCATCATGGCAGGAAACACAACCGGCCTGGCTTACAGCATCGCTCCCGTGATATTCATAGGTCATTCCAAAAGTATGTCCACCGGCTTGCACCCCATAGGCAGTTGCCATATGACATTCAACGCATCCGTTTGTAACACTGTTTGTATGTGCAGAATTGGTGTAACCTGTTCCCACTTCATATCCGCCGGTCCCTATGAACATATTAGCTTGTGGCCCGTGATGTAGGCCCCAATAAGGTGATGTAACAGTTACATCTCCTCCTCCAACAACCGGTAATGGATCAGGTATTCTTGGTTGATGACAATGAGCACACATATTGGAAGTTCCTTTATCATAAATCTCACCATTGATCCAAAGAGCAAAAGGTTCCGAAGTAGTTAAATCCCAGTCAGCAGGTGTATAAGTTTCATGTACTTTATGACACGAATAACAATTAATGGGATTAGGATTGTCAATTGCTTCTGTTGTAACCTGTGAACCTGAAACAAGTACTTCTCGGAAACCCTGACTGGTGTGACATGGAGCACAATCAGTACTATTCCTTTCAAAATTACCACCGGTAGCATGGGTTGAATGTTCCCACTGGTTTATTTTGGCAAACATAACCTGAGTGTCATCATGGCATTGAATACAACCTGCTGTACCATTTGTGCCATTAATTCCATTTTCTCCATTAGCTCCAGGCGTACCTGCAGGGCCTTGTTCCCCTTCTTTTGTACATCCGGAAATAACAAGAATAGCCGATGCAATCAGTAATGTAAAAAGTGATAAAAAAGTAAATTTTTTCTTAATAGTTTTTTTAGTTAACAATATGTTTAAATTTTAATTTTTTTTTAAAATGTTAGTTTACAATAATAGAAAATAATAATATTAATACTCATATTTTTACAATGATTGTTTCACAAGTTTAAACTGATATTTATTAAAAAAATAATGATAATTATCATTATTTTTATGATATTTGTCATAAATTTATCATTGTGTGATTATTTTATTA
>CAZBSL010000233.1:0-4832 GCA_964494265.1 uncultured Bacteroidales bacterium | reverse complement strand
GATTTGCTTCCTAATTATTATTTTCTAATTTTGTAATATAATTTAACTTGAAAAGGATTAAAAATAATAAATCCTTTTTTATAAAATGAATGAATGGATCTTGTAAGCCCGAAAGACATATTATCAATAAACAAGAACTTTAAATATTTTGGAGGGGAAAAATTTGCCGAGTTATTGTTAAAAGTCTTAAAGTTAGATGAAATAAATGATCTGTATTCGCCTGTTTCAACGCTTAACAGAAGCGAATTTGTTGAGCATGTTTTTAAAATACTTAACGTAAAAATTTCTATTCCTGAAGGTGATTTACAAAGAATCCCGAGAGAAGGCCCTTTCGTTACAATCTCTAATCATCCATATGGAGGAATTGACGGTTTGATTTTAATGAAGTTATTGCCACCTATTCGACCTGATTTCAAAATACTCTCTAATTTTCTTTTAACCAGAATTACTCCAATTAAAGACATCTTTCTTGCTGTCAATCCTTTTGAATCTCATAAAGATGTGAGATCAAGTCTGTCGGGTTTAAAAGAAGCATTTTATCATTTACGCGCCGGATCATCCTTAGGAATTTATCCTTCGGGAGAGGTGTCAACCTATCGTTTCGACACAAATTTGATCTCTGACCGTGAATGGCAATCTTCCGTTTTGAAATTCATTAAAAAAACAAAAGTTCCTGTAATACCGATATATTTCGATGGAAATAATAGTTTCTTTTTCCATTTTTTAGGGCTGTTTCATCCCGGATTACGAACCATAAAACTACCTTCGGAACTTTTAAACAAGCATGATAAAACCATAGAAATTAGAATTGGAAACCCAATTAGTTTAAAAGATCAGGATACTTTTTCCGACATTAATAAATATGGAAGATTTTTGCGAGCTAAAACCTATTGCTTAAGTGCTTCGATTAATCAAAAAAAATCATATTGTTTGCCAAATCAAACTGGAGAAAAAATTATTGAAGCTACTCCTGAGAAAAAAATTATTGAAGAAATTAAGGCTTTAAACAGCAAATATTTATTACTTAATATTAAAGATAATTACGTTTTCTGCGCTCCTTCAAAAAAAATTCCCCTTATTTTAGAGGAGATTGGAAGGCTTAGAGAAATAACTTATCGAGAGGTAGGCGAAGGAACAAATAAATCAAAAGATATTGATGAATTTGATGAATATTTCGATCAATTATTTATTTGGGATGATAAAGATAAAAAAATTGTTGGAGGTTACAGAGCAGGCAAGGGTAAAGATATTCTTAAAAGCCATGGATTAAAAGGATTTTATATTAATTCTTTATTTAAAATAAAATATGATTTTCTGCCAATTTTGGGTGAAACTATTGAATTAGGCCGGTCATTTATTGTAAAGGAATATCAAAAAAAACCCATTTCATTATTTCTGTTATGGAAAGGAATACTATATCTTTTATTAAAAAATCCTACTTATCGCTACCTCATCGGACCAGTAAGCATAAGCAACGAATATTCAGATTTTTCAAAAGCCATGGCTGTTGAATTTATAAAAGCTAATCACTTTAATTACGAATATGCTGTCAATATTAAGCCGAGGAAAAAAATAAAATATAATATTCCAAAAACTATTGATAAAGATTTTTTATTTCATAATGCAATAAAAACAATTTCTGCATTTGATAAATACGTGCAAGACATTGAACCTGACTTCAAAACACCAATTTTATTAAAAAAATATATAAAACTGAATGCTGAAATTATCGGCTTCAATATCGATCAAAAGTTCAATAATTGCCTTGATGGTTTAATGATTTTAGATTTGCTTGATGTTCCGATAGATACGATAGAATCATTATCGAAAGAAATGAATGATGATTCGATACTTGACAGATTCAGGAAATAAAAAAGGAGCTATACAAATTGCATAGCTCCTTTTTTTATTATAGTATTTTAATTATTGATAAATACTGATCCTCTTTTTGTTTTATTTTTCTACTGCTTCAGTTTCAGTAATTTCAATTGAAATTTCTTCAACAACAGGTTTAGGTTTTTTCACAGCTATTGTCAACTCATTGATAAGGTTTTTGGCCCCAGCAAATTTATCTATCACGAACAATACATAACGAATATCAACATTAATACACCTTTGTAAATATGGCTCAAATGCAATGTCGCCGCTCATCGCTTCCCAGTTTCCGTCGAAGGCTATTCCGATCAATTCGCCATTACCGTTCATAACAGGACTACCTGAATTACCACCTGTTATATCATTTGTTGTTAAAAAACAAGTTATCATTTTCCCATCTTGTCCGTAAGGCCCGAAATCTTTCTTTTCAAATAACTCTTTCAACTTTTGATCAACAATGAACTCATCGTCATCAGGATCTTCTTTTTCCATTACTCCCTCAAGTGTTGTAACAAAATCATAATGAACCGCATCGGCAGCAAAATAATCCTGAACGCTTCCGTATGTCAGACGCAAAGTTGAATTCGCATCAGGATAAAATACTTTATTGGGTTCCATTTCTCTTAATCCTGCAATAAAATCTCTGTCATTGGCTCTAATATTAAGGATATTAGAACGATATGATGCCATTAATGAACCGAAAACTGCATTAAATGAATTACTTGCAATAATAACAGGATCTTTTTCCAAAGTTTTTAGTCTTGGATTATCAAGAAATGCATTCAATTTTTCAGGATTTGAGAATACTGATTTTTCGTAAACATAATCTGCATAAGCTTCGAAGTTGTTTTTGAACTTTTTCTTTACAAATTCAAAAACACTCGGATAATTTTTTTCACAAATATTATCGTGATACATTTTTAATAATGCTCCAAATATGTTTTTATCGACAGCTTCATTATAATCTTTATAAAAATCTTTTGATGATTCTTTTAATTCTGCGGTAGTTTCCTTAATTATTTCAGCATTTTCTTTTTTGTCTTCAAGTAAGCTTTGCAGTTGCGAAAATCTTTGTGAAAAACCTATAACTTCTGCCCCTCCTACTAAATTAAGATTTGCATAAAAGAAAGGTTTAACATCTTTCGCCTGAGCCTCATAACTGTCTTTAATTATTTTTAATGCATCTCCATATTTTTCAATATTATTATTGTTTGAGTTAACCCATTTTTCAAATTTCTTTTCAGTTGCAAATTTTTTATCATAAACCTTAAGTCTTTTTAAGCCTCTTTTCATACCTATGAATAATTTCCATGCATTTGAATAACCGAAATACTTTGATGAATATTGGATTTCAACTTTTTTATCAGCATCCATACCTTCTTTCCATAATTCAAGTTTTTTCCCGAGCAAATCAATTAATGTGGGATAATAGTTATCTATTTTAAATTCTATTCCATAAGATGTGAGGTATCTTTCGGTTCCACCAGGATAGCCCCAGATCATAGCAAATTCATCCTTCTCAATACCATCTAATGAAACAGGCAGATGATGTTTAGGTTTTAAAGGAATATTTTCTTTTGAATATTTAGCAGGTGAACCGTCGGGTGCTGTGTAAACACGGAAAATTGAGAAATCTCCTGTATGACGAGGCCACATCCAATTGTCGGTGTCGCCACCGAATTTCCCAATTGAAGAAGGTGGTGCTCCAACTAATCTTACATCAGTATAAACAACATAAACAAAAAGATAATACTCGTTTCCACCGAAAAAACTATTTACGGTTACATTATATTTTCCATCTTCCGATTCACGTTCTTTTAATCGTGTTGTAATTCCTCTCACTTTTTCCGACCGCTCGCTTTCACTCAAAGTGTCGGATAAAAACGGAATAATGCTATCGGTTACATCAGCCATTCTGAGAAGAAATGAAGCCGATAGGCCTTCGTTTTTCAATTCTTCTTCTTTACTCATTGCCCAGAAGCCATCGCTTAAATAATCATGTTCGATTGAACTATGCTCTTGAATAAAACTATAACCACAATGATGATTTGTAAACATCAAGCCCTGATCTGATACAATTTCACCCGTACAAAAATAACCTCTTGGGTTACTACCGTTCGACAATCCGACTATGGCATCTTTGATACTCGAATTGTTAATGCTATAGATTTCTTCGGCTGTAAGTTGAAGGCCCATTTTTTCCATATCAACATAGTTCAGCCTTTCGACAAAAATCGGTAGCCACATTCCTTCATCGGGAGGTGTAAACGCATACGAATTTACTCCGAAAGCAAATATCATAAAAAATGAAATAATCAAGCCTTTCAGACTTTTTCTAATTGTTGTTGTTTTTGTCATAATTAAAATATTTTTTCTTTATTAAATTATTAATATTTTTTTTCACAAAATTAAATAATGTTTTCTATTATACTAATTAAGTTAATGAGTGCTTTATCCGATTATCATGCCAAAAACTCAATTGGTTTTATAACAAATAATTATACCGGATTTGATTTTTACAAACAAATAATCTTGTTCAATATTATACACTTCTGTTCATATTCGAACAATAAAAATCATCCTCTTTTACAAATTATTTGTCATTATTTTTGACGAAAAAGGTAAATTTGCCAACAATGAAATATTTTTAAATTTGTTATACAATAAACATGGCAATATTTCAAAAATCTGTAATAAAAAAACATTTGAACAGCCTTGATAAAGAGCTAGTCGAAAAGGCAAATCAAAAGATTAAAGAAAATTACAGGTTTGATAAGATTGAGAAAATCAAAAAATTAAAAGAGGAAGAATACCAGGACGGTTTTTTGAGGGATTTGTTTGTTGATGTTTTGGGCTACACATTAAAAACTGAAGATAATTATAATTTAGTAAGAGAATTTAGAAACCAAGGCGACGGAAAAAAAGCAGACGGAGCAATCGTAAGGGAGCATGCTCCC
>CAZBSL010000232.1:0-4834 GCA_964494265.1 uncultured Bacteroidales bacterium | reverse complement strand
GTGAATATTAGTAATAATATTTTATTAGTTTTCATCGCTTAACTCTTTTTATTATAAGTTAGTTATCATTTCCTTAGCATGTGAGTTTTCAGGATTTAATCTGATAGATTTCTTATAGTTCTTTTTAGCCAGCCTTTTATCTCCGTTTTTCATATAGGCCTCACCCAGAATATCATAAGCATTCCATGATTTAGGATGCTCTTTTACATTTAGTTTAAATATTTCGATAGCATTGGAATTTTCGCCTGCTCTCAAATATTTATGTCCCAAATGATTAATGGATGTTTCGGAAAATAAAATCTTATCGCAAGGATTTTTTTTCAAATCATAATATTTTCTTAAACCTTCTTTTATTCCTGATTTTTCAATAGTTTCTTCCAGAAATACACTAATGAGTTCTCCTTTGGTTATATAAATATTTTGATAGAATATTAGCTGATTAACATTTCCATCATTGTCTTTCTCAAAAGAAATCTCACTATTCGATGTAACCAACTTCCATTTTCCATTTCCTTCAATTTGCTCTAATTTTGTATCACTTTTTGTTAAGGGGTCATTTATGAAAAGGATTCCATCATTTTCCCAGATATTTATTTCGATATTCGCCTGAGCAAGAAAATATTTTCCAATAAATGGTTTAAGTTCTTCATTTACATATTCCGAAATTGAATCTTGTTCAGCTTTTTTAGAAACCGGCATTATCTGTTGAAGCCACATAGCTATTACATTACCTGAAATATCCTCAACGAAACGAAAATTTATTTGTCTTGAGATTTTTGGATAATACAATCCATTTTCATCAGCGTCATTTAGGGCTAATACCATTCCATCAGGTAGATTGACCGTAAGGCTATTATTTTCGTAACTAATTTCAAAAACCCTATTTTTTTCAACAATAGTATATTTTCCTATTAAATCGCTATACTTTTCAGGGATAGTTTTTGTTACTTCATCATCACCAAGTCTGTATTCAAGAATTTTCATTTCTTTTGGATGAAAAGAAGTCCATTCACCCAACCTTATGTGCCCTGCATCAACAAAATCATATTCAAAAGTTGCTGCATCTATAGCAACCCAGCCTGCATCTCCCATAAAAACTTCTGTCCATGCGTGTTGTCCGAAACTCCCTCCCTGATTCGTTAAGTACATACATCCAATTGACAAACGGGCCGGGATTTTCATTGCCCTGCAAAAAGCAGCCAATAAACGGGAATGAGATCCGCATTCTCCCTCTCTTGTATTATAAGTGTTAATTGCCGTAGTTCCGCCTGGAATTGCACCCTTGATATTTTCGGCTACCCATTTGCACAAACTTGTTACTGCATCCCATGAATTAGTTGCATTTTTTGTAATACTTTTTGCTTCAGCTATTAAATCCGGGTGGTCAGATTCAATCATATTTTCAGGTTCAATATATTTTATCAATGAATCAGGAAGTGGATAATTATATGGAAGCTCAGGTACATTTGATCCATCGCAATGGATGGGTTCAATTTCAAATATACCTTCTATAAAGTTTTCTGTTACAGTACCGGTAAATTTCTGGCCCGGGAAATTAAGTGATTCAACTGTAATCCAATTACCCTCACTTTGGATAGTTGCGTCAACTTTCATATATTTAATACTTTGAAAGTTAGGAATAACTGTATCCACTTTTGCAAACAACAGATTATTATAATCAGCTATTTCAATATTATTTTTAACAGAAGCATCAGCAAGGTAAATTGTTCTACCTGAGAACATAAGTTTCAAGGGGGAACCACTTAGGTTTTCTATCCAATATGTTTTTTTGCTCCCGCTACTTTTGTCCAATTCTTCAATTACCGTAGTTGTATATATTTTACCAAGTAACTCAATTTCTTCTGTATTTAAAAACCTAAATACCTTGTCAACAATCACACCTTTCATGTCATCAAGTACTTTATAGGTTTTTTCCTTTTCGTTACCCTCAATGAAATCGACTACTAAATGTTTTTGTTCAATGGGTGATTCCAATATCACGCCTCCTGATAAATCCAGTTCCTTGATTTCATCATCCATATTCGAAGTAAAAAATGCTGTATTTCCTTTTACTTTTGTTGTTGACTGAAGTGTTATTGACCCATTTGAAAAATTGCGTTCACAAAAGAAATATCTACCTGTTTCCGGATCAATTTTAAAAATATTTGAAATTGAAATATCAACATTCTGATTTAAGACTGTTAATTTTTGAATCATTTCGTCATTTACCTGTAGCCATTCTTTTCCATTTTCATTAATCAGTTTTTTTGAGGATTCAATGTAACCACATTTAACACCATCAATTTCAATTCCGTAGTATAGAATTTCATCATCACTTTCTGATTCTTGACATTTAACCGAGTAACTCAAAAAAATTAGAGATACCAGTAAAATCCATTTGTAAAATTTGTTTGTAGTTTTCATAGTTTAAATTTTATTTGTAGTTTTTTCAATTATAAGTAGGAAGTCAATTTTACGTGTAACCCCATAAATTTGAAACAAGCTTGTTTTTGCAATGTTTGGGATTATTGATACTATTTCTCCTTTCAGACTATTTAAGAAATGTTCTAATTTGCCCTGATCATCATTCATATCGATTTCAAAATGATGTACTTTGTATTTCATAATATTTAGATTTTAACCTTTAGTAGCCCATTTTACCAGATTCATAAATTTTGGAGGAGTTCCCTGCATTAAAATACAGGTTCTGAAAATCCTTCCGCTTACCCACACAATAAATGCAGTAAATAAAACAACTCCAATCAAACCGACGATTGGTTGCCAAACCGGAATACTCACTGGAGTTGCCATTCTAACAGTCATTAACATAGGAGTAAAAGGGGGTATTAATGACAAAGTAGTTGAAAAAGTACTTAAGGGAGCTTTTAGCATTGGAAACATCATAAACATTGGAAGCAAGACAGGCAACATTGCCGGAAATTGTAATGATTGTGCATCTTTTGAGTTATCGCAGGCAGAGCCGAGTGCAGCCATTAACGAGCCTACCATTATTACATTTAACAATAAAAAAGTAAAAAACCATGGTAATAAACCGTAAGGAATTGAATCGGCGAATCCCAATTGTGAAGCTGCAATTATTCCTCCTATAATATAAACGCTTGATCCAATGATTGAAATAAGAATACTTCCCAGTAATTTACTCATCATAAACTGAAATGGTGTTACCGAACCAAGAATTACTTCAGCAATCCTCTCGGTTTTTTCCTCCATCACAGAACTTAGTAAAGGAACTGTAAACATCATTACCATCATAAACATAATCATCATTAAAATATACGGTACTGCAACGGCTTCACCTATATTGCTTCTCCTGGCATCTTTTACACCACCTGTATCTTCATTAAGGCTTAGTAGCCCCATTCCCTCAACTTCAATCCAATAGAAAAGGTCTTCCGATTGTTCAGGGGCAATATTTAAATCATTAACTCTGAGTTGCCTGACCTGATTATTTATGGTTCTTGAAATCCAGTTACGAATATCATCCATCATTGAATTCTCGGAATAATAATACATTCGATATTTTTCTCTGTCTTCTCCCGGATGCAAAATTTCAGGTCCGATTTCTACAAAAGCATGAATTTCTTTATTTCTGACCCTTTGTGAAAGGACAAGTTTTTGTTGTTCGAAATTAGTTGCTTTAGGTTCAATAATCTCAAGATTGTATGCGGGTCTGATTTTTTCATTAGTTTCCGGATCGAAAATTTCTTTATTCCTTTCCTCAGAAATTGTCATCAGAGGTTCGGCCATAATTCCCGAATGATCGATCACAACTATGTTTTTATCAACAATATCGACTTTGTCTTCAAATAATTTTATTACTAAAAAACTACCACCCATAAAAATTGGGGCAATTATTAATCCGATAAGAAAACTTTTTGTACGGACTGCTGTCAGGAATTCACGTTTTGTCAGAATAAATATTTTACGCATTTTGTACCTCCTTTTCTTCAGGACTTGCTATCCTGATAAAAATATCATTTAACGATGGTTTTGTAGTTTCAAATTTCGATACTCTTGTTTTTGACAAAATAGTTTTAATCATCTCTTGAGTATCAACTTCTTTATTAACACGGATTTCCTGCATTTGCCCGAAATCTGTTATTTTTTCAATTCCTTGAATTTCTTTTAGAAAAGCACTCCCGTTTTCAGTCTGAATTCGAATAGTATCAGTTCCGAATTTATCCTGGATAGATGTCAGAGTGCCATCCAAAACTTTTTTTCCTTTATAGATCATAAAAATGAAATCACACATTTTTTCGGCAACATTCATATCATGCGTACTAAAAATTACTGTTGCACCCTTTTCCTGTAATTCCAAAATTGTGGTTCTTAAAATTTCTGAATTTACCGGATCAAGTCCGCTAAATGGCTCATCAAGAATTATTATTTCAGGTTGGTCAATTATAGTAGCAATAAACTGTATTTTTTGGCTCATTCCTTTACTGAGTGTCTGGACTTTTTTATTTGCCCAGTTTGAGAGGTTAAATTTTTTCAACCAATAATCAATTTCAGAATTGATATTCTTAGTGTTTTTCAGTTCAGCATGAAATCTGAGAATCTCTTTGACTTTCATTTTTTTATACAATCCTCGTTCTTCGGGGAGATAACCGACATTATCAAGCCTGCTACCCAAGTGCTCGTTTCCGAAAAGCTTAATATTTCCACTATCCGGATATAGAATATTCATTATCATCCGAATAGTGGTTGTTTTCCCTGAACCGTTTGGCCCAATGAAACCATAAATGCTTCCTTTCGGGACTTTTAAAGTCAGGTCATCAACAGCCTTGTGTTTCCCGAATGTTTTTGTAATATT
>CAZBSL010000231.1:0-4879 GCA_964494265.1 uncultured Bacteroidales bacterium | reverse complement strand
TTGCAACCGTTTAATCCAAATACCTGTCTGTTTGTATATATTTGCAAAAGTTAATAAAAAAAATTGAATATAATGAGAAAGCTTACTTTACTAATTACAATTGCATTGTTTTGTGCGTTTAATATTTCTGTCGGACAAAGCATTACAAAATCGTTTAATTTTGAAAATCCTGAAATCATTTCCAATGAAGAGGGATTTGTTTATTTTGAATTTCCAAATTGCATCAACTATGCTGAAGAAGGTGATCCGCTTATGCCTCATCTTGCTATTGATTTATTAGTGCCGCAAGGAGAAATTATTAAGTCAGTAAAAATTGAATCAGTTACATATACTGATATGATTACCGATATTAAAATTCTTCCGGCTTCAAGGCCGTTTCCAATTTCTCAGAAGGTTCCGGAAAACTACGAGCCGATTCCTAATCAAAAAATTTACTCTTCAAGCAATGTTTATCCATTAGAATCGATTGAGTCAATTAGCACTCAGTTTTTATCGGGGCATCCTATAGGTTCATTTTCAATTTGTCCGGTGCAGTATTTTCCGGCACAAAATCAAGTTAAATTCATTAAAAGCATAAGTCTTGAAGTTGAAACTGCAATTGATAATAGGGCACAATCAGCTTTAAAATTTTTGAAAAACACTTCTTTAATTGAGAAAAGGATTGAGCAAATTGTCGATAATCCCGAATTACTTTCCAATTTTACAGACAATGGTGTTGACAATGAAAATGATATTGATATTTTGCTTATTACTCAAAATTCGTATATTGCTGCCTTTGAAGAATTTGTAAATTTTAAAAAGTCAAGCGGTTTTGTTGTAAAAGTTGAGACTACCGAAGATATTTATTCAAATTATACAGGTCAGGACGATCAGGAAAAAATACGAAATTGTATTATTGATTATTATGAAAATCATGGAATTACCTTTGTTATTCTCGGAGGTGATGCCGACCCGAATAATTCTGCTCACAGAATAATTCCTCATAGAGGTTTTGCAGCAGATGATGACGATGATATTCCATCGGATATGTATTATTCTTGTTTGGACGGAACCTGGAACGATGATGGTGATAATAAATGGGGAGAACTTGGTGAAACAGATTTATATGCCGAAGTTGGAATTGGTAGGATTTGCGTTGATAATGAAACGGAAATCGAAAATTTTACTAATAAATTGATTTTATATCAAAGTGCACCTGTTGTTGACGATATTGAAAAAGCTTTAAGTATAGGTGAAGAATTAAACGATAATCCATTGACTTACGGCGGAGATTATATGGACGAAATTAATGAAGGGTCATCTGCAAATGGGGTTACTACAGTTGGTTTTGCTGAAAATATTTCAATTTCCAAATTATATGACCGTGATGGAGGCTGGAATAAATATGATGTTTTTAATGAAATTAATGATGATGGTGTACATTTAATGAATCATTTGGGGCACTCAAATGTTCAGTATAATATGAAAATGAATAATTCGGATTTGAACACCTCAAATTTTCAAAATGACGGAATTACCAGAAGTTTTGTAATCGGATATTCACAAGGTTGTTATAACGGTTCATTCGATAATCGTGAAACCGGAGGAAATTATTCAAACGGCGATTGTTTTGCAGAAAAAATTACAACTATTGCAACTGCCGAAGTTGCGTGTATTGCTAATTCCAGATATGGCTGGTATTCTCCGGGAGGAACAGGAAGTACATCACAATTTGTTCACAGACAATTTTGCGATGCAATTTTTGGTGAGGAAATTTTTACAATAGCTTATATTAATTCAGATTCAAAAGAAGATAATGCAGTTAGATTTAACTCATCAGGAAATATGCGTTGGGTAGTTTATCAAACAAATCTTTTTGGAGATCCATCACTTGATATTTGGACAACAACACCTACTGAAATCACAGCAACTTACCCGAATGAAATCCCTATCGGAATGTCGGAAATATCGGTGCTAACTGATGCACCTTTTGCCAGAATCGCCTTCATTCAGGATAATGAAATTATTGGGAGAGCAATTGCCGGAGATGACGGAAATGCAATGGTTCAATTATTTGAGTTAGTTACATCAACCAATCAGATAAGTATTTCTATAATTGCTCATAATAGGATACAAAAAACAGGTTCAATTTCTGTTGTTGCCGATCAACCTTATGTTGTTTTCGAATCACTTGAGTTTGTAGAAATTTCAGGAAATAATAATAGTCTTGTTGATTTTGGAGAGTCAATTTCTCTTAACATCAGTTTAATTAACCTTGGTGAGCAAGCAACCAATAGTGCAATGGTTAGCCTTTCTACTGATAATGATTACATAACTATTACTGATGGAAGCGAAAATTTTGGAAGCTTTGAAGCAGGCGAAATAATACAAATTGAAAATGCTTTTGCTTTTGATGTTGCCTCAAATATCCCTGATGGGGAACCCATTCATTTTAATATTGAAGTTGTTGGTGAAAATACATGGAATAGCAATTTTGAAATTATTGCAAATGCTCCATTGCTAACTTGCGGGACAATTTCTATTTCTGATAATAGTGGCAATGCAAACGGTTTATTAGATCCCGGTGAAACTGTGGATTTAATTATTTCTGTTTTTAATAACGGGCATTCAGCTTGTTCCAATGCAACTGCTTCTATTTCTTCATCTAATCAATTCGTAACAATAAACTCATCAAACTTTGATTTAGACAACTTAGAAATTGGAGAAGAAAAAGATGCTGTTTTCTCAATAAGTGTTGGCGAAGAAATTCCAATAGGCATATCGGTGGACATTTTATTTGAAATATTGTCGGGAGAATATAGTGCTGAAAATGAATATGGTCTCAAAGTTGGGCAAATACTTGAAGATTTCGAAGAAGGAGATTTTAGCCAGTTTAACTGGACGTTTTCCGGAAATGCCGACTGGATAATTACTCAAAGCGATGTTTATGAAGGTGTATATTCTGCTAAATCAGGAAGTATCAGCCATGAAAAAACTTCAAGCCTTATGGTTGTTAGTAATGCTATTGCTGACGATTCTATTTCCTTTTACAGAAAAGCTTCATCAGAACAGGACTTTGATTTTCTGAGATTTTATATCGACAATTCACTTGTTGAACAATGGTCGGGTGAAACAAGTTGGGGTAAAGTAAGTTTTCCCGTTTCGGAAGGTGATCATACTTTTAAATGGGAGTACTTTAAAGATTCTTATGTCAGCAACGGAAGCGACTGCGGTTGGATTGATAACATTTCATTTCCTGCAACTTTCTCTTTTTCTGTCGATGCAGGGCCTGATTCTACGATCTGCCATGATGGATATTATCCGTGTAATGCTACTGCCGTAAATTGCAACTCCATTTTGTGGTCAACATCAGGAACAGGAACTTTTGACAATTATAATACCTTAAATCCAATTTATACACCAAGTCAGGAAGATATTGATGACGGAAGAATAATATTATCTATAACTGCAACGGCTTATAATATGGAAGAAAAAATCAGCCGTTTACAATTAAATATTACTACCTGTACAGGAGTTGAGACGCTTTCTGATGACTTTGATATTTTGATTTATCCAAATCCATCAAATAGTATTGTGAATTTGTTAACCAATGGAATAAATGAAACTATTGGTTTAAAAATCTATAACTCATTAGGTATAGTAGTTTATTCTGAAGAAAAAATCATTTTGAATAATAATTCTCTTATAAAACTCGATCTTAATGAATTGAATTCGGGTATTTATTTCATGGTTCTTGAAGGAGAAAATATTCATAAAGCCGAAAAAATTAGAATTCAAAAATAGACAATCATTTTCTCATTGTTTTGGTATTAAAAATCAACACTCTATTTAGTTTTATTGAGTGTTGATTTTTTTTTGATAATAACATATTATTTTTAAAAAAAATACTACTTGCATGTATAATTTTTTTGTAGTATTTTTGAATATGTTTAGAAGTAAAGGTTTTTGTCTTTTAACATATTTTTGTTTATCAAGAACTTAAAGTTTATGAGAATAGAAAATAAATCTAAATCAATTGCTTTAACTTTAATTTTGATAATTGTTGTTTCTTTACCTGTAAATGCACAATATTCAAATTATGAAAGAAATACGATTAGATTTATTGAGGGATGGTCGGTCAATTTAAATATTGGCCTGACTTCTTTTTTCGGAGATTTAAGTGTTTATGATTATGATATTATTAAAAAATTCAGCGATGAAAGTAAAATTGGTGGCGGAATAATCTTATCAAAAAAAATCTCCAATACTTTTACTATGAGTGGCCAAATACTTTATGGAGGGCTGAAAGGAACTAAAGAATCATCAAATATTTATTTTATTGGACGTGTTTTGGAATCCTCATTTATTGGATTTGTAAATTTAACACAAATTATTTCTCCTAATAATCCTAACCGAAAGCTTAATGTTTATGGAACTCTCGGTATTGGCTTGGTAATGCTAAAATCAAAATCATATGACCTGAAAACCGATTCATTAATTAAAGAATTTGGCTATGGTACAAATACTATCGAGACCCTTATTCCTCTCGGTGCGAGACTTTCATATTCTCTTAATACCTCTTTTGACTTTACTTTCGATATATCAATTCGTAGAGTGGATACCGATAAATTGGATACTCAGTTAGGTAATAACAATCGGGATTATTACTCATATATTTCATTTGGTATCAGCTACAATTTATTTAGCTCAAAATATTCCAATATTCGATATGATCGAACAAAAACAAAACCGAAACCGAAACGAAAATATCCAATAAAGAAAAGGAAAAATATATAGCTCAAAAATACAGCCTTTTATAATCAAATTGAAATAGCCTTCATTTATTATATTTAATTATTGATTATCTTTATCAACAATTAATATAATTATGAGATTGAAA
>CAZBSL010000230.1:3866-4928 GCA_964494265.1 uncultured Bacteroidales bacterium | reverse complement strand
AGGGTACAACTCATTCTACACAAAGCGCTACTGATGGAACATTTTTAATAGAAAATATTGTCCCCGGAATATATGACCTGACAGCAACTGCCGATACTTATTATCCTAAAACGATTAGCGGTCGAGTTGTAATCTCAGAACAAATAACAATAGTTAATTTTTCTCTTGACAAAATTCCAACCGGAACAATATCAGGGACCGTAATTGATTCAGAAACATTAAACCCTTTAGAAAATGTTGAAATTACAGTTGAAGGCACACAATACTCAACTTCTACTAATTCTAATGGTAATTATTTGATTGAGAATATTGCCATTGGAACATACTCAATAATTGCCAATGCAAATGGTTATTATACAAAAATAGCACCTTATAAAGAAGTTATTAGCGATCAGACTACAATAGTTGATTTCAATCTTTTTAAGATTCCTCCTGGATCAGTTGCCGGAACTATTGTTGAATCCGGTACGGGAAACCCAATTGATGGAGCTATTATCTCAATTCTTGGCACCTCATATTCAGCCATAAGTAATGAGACAGGAGAATATCTTATTGAAGATGTGGGAATGGGCATTTATTCTATTGCAGTAAGTGCTAATGCCTATTATCCTGATACGATTCATAATCAAGAAGTTTTCGAAGGCGAGATAACTTTTGTTGATTTCTCACTTTTACAAAAATTTCCAACCGGATCAATTGCCGGAACTATAATTGATTTAATAACTTTTAATCCGATTGAAGGAGCAATAGTTACAATTGAAGAAACATCACAAACAGCCATTTCAGGTGCAAATGGAATGTATTCCATTGAAGAAGTAGAAATTGGAAGTTATTCTATTACGGCTGATGCAAATGGATACTATCCTGATACAAAAGTAGATCAGCAAATTTTCGAAGGAGAAACAACTACAGTCAATTTTTTACTTGAAGAAACACCAACAGGAGCAATTTCCGGGACTATAAACGATATAAATACAGGTAATCCTATCGAAGGTGCTGAATTAACTGTTGAGAAAGAAGGAATTATATATTATTTTTCGACAAGCGGATACGATGGGACTT
>CAZBSL010000230.1:0-3766 GCA_964494265.1 uncultured Bacteroidales bacterium | reverse complement strand
CATAATCAGAGAGTAAGACAAGATGAAACAATCACTATTGATTTTTCACTTGTCCCCACCCCAACTACAGGCTCAATATCAGGAATTATAACTGATTCGATTACAAAATCTCCAATTGAGGGTGCAATAATTTCTGTTGAAGGCACTTTATACAATGCTATATCCAACTATGCCGGAGAATATACAATTACAGAAGTTATTCCGGGAATTTATAATATTACATCAATAGCCAACGGTTATATTCCTAAAACAATTTCAGACACAATAATAATTTCAGGGGAAGTAACTATTGCAGATTTTGAACTTACTCAGATTCCCGGAACAATTAGCGGAACAGTTACAGATATTCTAACGTCAAATCCAATAGAAGGCGCTATTATTTTTGCTGTTGGTAGTTCTACTTATCAAGGGATTTCGGGAGAAGATGGTATATATTTGTTATCAGATATTACGCCCGGAATTTATGACCTTATAGCATCTGCTGATGGATATTTCCCTAAAACCGAAACTAATATAGAAGTTAGTTTTAACGAAATAACATTAGTTGATTTCGAATTAATTCCAATTTCCGGTTCAATTACCGGTAAAATAACCGATTATGAATCAATGGAAGCAATTGAAGGAGCAGAAATTATTGCTATCGGTAACTCAACGGAATATTCCACAAATTCAAGTCCTGACGGCATATATTTAATAAACAATATTGAGCCGGGATTTTATGATGTAACGGCAAGTGCTATCGGTTACACATCTGAGACAAAAACAAATCAAGAGGTATTTATTGACGAGATAACATTTGTTGATTTTTCGCTTTTTTCGGTTCCCTTACTTATCGCTGATTTTACTTATGATACTGTTTGCGAGGGTGGTGAAACGAAATTCATCGATCAATCAAAAGAACATGGAATAAATATTAGCAAATGGAAGTGGGATTTTGGGGACGGAATCAATCTGGAATATTTACAATATAAAGAAAATGTATTTCATAATTATTTTAACGGCGGAAAGTTCATGGTTTCTTTAATAATATTTTCTACTTATTCAACACTTGAAATTAGTGATACAATAAAAAAGTATGTGAAAGTTAAGCAAAAACCTATTGCAAGATTTATTAGCGATTCGGTGTGCAGAGGAAATCAAACAAGCTTTTATGATCAATCGTATAGTTTTACCGATTCAATAATTTCATGGAAATGGGATTTCGGGAATGGAAGTACCTCGGCTGTACAGGACCCGACTTATAAATACGGTTCATCGGGAATATATGATGTTCAACTAATTGTAGAATCCGATAAATCTTGTATAGATACAATTTCAAATCAGGTTTTTGTGTATTCCTTACCACAATCATCTTTTAGAAATATTGTTCCTTGTGTTAATCAAGGCACTCAATTTGAGGATATAACAATAACTGATTCAGTTTCCATTACGGAATGGAGTTGGAATTTTGGAGACACTTTATCATCTTCAGATGTTTCAAGCGAACAAAACCCTTCCTATGTTTATAAACTGGTTGGAGCATATGATGTTAGCTTGAAGGTAACCGATTCGTTTGGTTGTATTGATAATTCAAAGAAAATAATTACTGTTTATCCAATTCCTTTAAGTTCTTTTTCAATTGAAACTAATTACCAGGAAATTAGTGGTCAGGTGAAATTTAATAACGAATCAGCACTTGCTGAAGAATATTTTTGGGATTTTGGAAATGGCGAAACTTCAACAGAATTCGATCCTGTTATCAAGTACATTGATGACTTTACTTATTTTATAAGCCTAATTGCATATAATGAGTATAATTGTACTGATACGTCTTATCTTGACTACGAATTTTATATCAAAAAATTATTTATTCCGAATGCTTTTGCTCCCGAAGATCAAAATCCTGATGTCAGAGTTTTTAAACCTAAAGGAATCAATATTTCAGCATATTTATTAGAAATTTATGACTATAATGGCGTTTTATTATGGTATTCATCCGAATTAGATTCCGAGGGAATGCCTGCCGAAGGCTGGGATGGGTATTATAAAGGTAAATTAATGCCACAAGGTGTGTATTATTGGAGAATTACAGCAGTTTTTGACGATGAAACAAAATGGGTAGGTTCCGATAATGGGGTTGATGAAGGCAAAAATCATGGAACTTTTATGTTAATACGGTAAATGATTCTGGATTCTGGATACAGGATGCTTTAAATCAAAAAATTAAAAACTTATGTCAATACTACTTAAAAACGCAACATACATTGATCCTTATTCATTAAAATTCAAACAATCACATATAGAGGTAGAAGAAGGAATAAACGGAAAAATTTCTTTTCATTCAAAAATGCCAAATAAAAACAAGATTGAGAATTATAAAATTATTGATTGTAATGGAATGTTCGTTACAAAATCATTTGCCATTGCTCATCATCATGCTTATTCGGCATTATCACGAGGTATGCCAGCCCCCAAAAAAATACCTCATAATTTTCTTGAAATATTAAAATATATTTGGTGGAATATTGATAAAAAGCTTGATAAAGATATGATCAAAGCAAGTGCTCTTGTAACCGCTTTGGCATGTGCTAAAAATGGAGTTACTTTTGTTATCGACCATCATGCTTCGCCAAATTGTATTAACAATTCTCTTGAAATTATCGCAGAAGCTTTTGATCAGGTTGGTATTTCACATCTTTTATGTTACGAAATTTCCGATCGTGATGGAGAAGAAATTGCTGAAAAAGGATTAGCCGAAGCAAAATCTTACCTTGAGAACAATCAGGGTTTAGTTGGCTTGCATGCTTCATTCACAGTTAATAACAGCACTATGAAAAAAGCTGCTGACCTGATGTGTGAATTCAATTCGGGTATCCATATCCATGTAGCCGAAGATTTAATTGACGAAATTGAATGTGAAAAACTATATGGAAAACGAATAATTGAAAGATTAAACGATTTTTCTTTGCTTGATTCATCGAAATCAATTCTTGCTCATTGCATTCACTTAAATGATAATGAAAGAAAAATTGTGGAACAATCAAAAGCATACATAGTTCAAAATACTGAAAGCAACCTGAATAATAAAGTCGGGTTTTTTAATTCCCGCGGGCTTGGTAATAATATTATGATAGGAACCGACGGTATGCACAGCGATATCTTAAGAAGCTCAAAAGCTGCATTTTTTGTCGGGCAGGAATTTGATAACATCTCTTATCTTTCGGCTTATGAAAGACTAAGAAAAGTACACAAATATTTAGAATTAAACAATTTCAAAGGTGATGAAGAAAATAATCTTGTTGTGATTGATTATGACACACCAACTGAATTTAATTCAGGTAATTTTCTCGGACATTTTATCTTCGGATTAGAATCCAAGCAATTTCGACATGTTATTTCCTCAGGTGAACTTATTGTAAAAGACTTCAAAATTCAAACTGTTGACGAAAATGAAATCCTTGCTTTTTCAAAAATTCAGGGAAACAGATTGTTTAAAAGCCTTCTTTAGAAATATTGGTGTGGTGGAATATTGTAGTAATATGCCTTTAATATTTTTTTAAAAAAAATCACTACTGATTCCATAATTATGTTGCCAAATACGGAACTTTACATCTGTTGTATATCCAAAATTAAAAGGTTGATCCGTTATGCTTTGAATAATATAAACAAAAAACATTATATCCAGAAATAAAAAAAAGCCCTTCAACAACTTGAAGAGCTTTAGGTTTTGCGGTCTGGACGAGACTCGAACTCGCGACCTCCTGCGTGACAGGCAGGCATTCTAACC
>CAZBSL010000229.1:2597-4929 GCA_964494265.1 uncultured Bacteroidales bacterium | reverse complement strand
ATTTCAGGTTTTCTGTCTTCGAAAATATCATTCATTGAAGTAATCATTTTATCATTTGCCTTATTTGGGTCTATTTCAATTATTTTTGTTTCTTCATTATCAATGGAAGCCTGACAAATAATATCCCCTTCCGGATCAATAAGGCTTGACTTACCGGTGAAAGTAAGTTCGTCTTCACTTCCGATACGATTTGCAGTTATAATAAAAAACTTATTCATTAAGGCCTGAGCAGGTAAGGTTTTAAATGCAAGCTTTGTAACAAGGTTTGAAGGATGACAAATAATTTGAGCACCTTTTAGGGCGAGTATTCTCCATGCTTCGGGGAAGAAATGATCAAAACAAATCAAAATCCCGATTTTACAAAAACCTAAATCAAATACAGGTATTTCATTTCCATGTTGAAAATATTTTTTTTCGTTCATAAAAAGATGAACTTTTCTGTATTTTCCAATGCAACCATCTGAATTAACAAGAATTGCAGAGTTAAATAAACTTCCATTTTCAACTTCATTAATTCCTGAAACTATGTGAAAGTTATGCTGTTTGCATTTATCTATTAAAAAATTAGTGAAAATTCCGGAATCTGTCGATTCGGCAGTTTGAAAAGCTTGTTCTCTATTTTTGAAATTATAGCCCGAGTTTGCAAGTTCGGGTAAAACTACAAGATTTGCATTTGAAACATTCTCAAATAAAGATTCAAGGTTTTTTAATGTGGATTTAAGATCATTAAAAGAGGGAGAAAATTGAATATAGGCAACTTTGACCATTTATTTATTATCTAATTTTTATGAACGTAAAACTGTAAATTCGCCATTCGGATTGATTTTAATCATTGTTGAAGTTTTTACTTCCCTAATTAAAAATTTATTATATTTAACTGTATAATCAACTTTTTCAATTAATTCATCAGAAATTTTATTAAATGTCAAAGGAGGTTTATCGCCCGAAAAGTTTGCGGAGGTTGACACAATGGGTTTATCTAATAAACTTATAATTCTTTGACAAAACTCATCTTTAACGATTCTTATGGCAATAGATTTGTCTTTTGCTATCACACTTTTTGCAAGATTCTTCGCATTTGGGTAAACTATTGTTAAAGGCTTGTCAACACTTCTAATCAAATCATAAACAATTTCAGGTACCTTTTGAACATATTTTTCGAGTTTCTCGGCTTTATCAAGTAGAATAATTAAACTTTTTCGTACAGGTCGTTTTTTTATTTTAAAGATTTTCTGGACAGCCCTGTTATTAGTGGCATCACAACCTATTCCCCAAATTGTATCGGTTGGATAAAGTATCACTTTCCCATCAGCGAGGGCTTTTACACAATTAATTACTTCATCTCTCATGTTAAATTCTCATCAATAATTGTTCCTTTTTAATTTCATATCCACATTTGAAATGATTTTTTGGACATTGTTTATGGCCATGTAAACCGCAGGGCCGACAATTTAGCTTATGGTCGATTTCAATAACAGCAGAATTGTCAGACAATGGGCCAAAGCCAAATTCAGGTATTGTTGAGCAAAAAATAGCAGTAATCGCTGCGTTCATCGATGAAGCTAAGTGCATAGGTGCAGAATCGTTAACAAAATTCATGTGTGCATCCTTCATCAGGGCAGCCGACTCAAGTAAGCCTAATTTTCCGGAAAAATTCAAGGTGTTTTCTAAATTTGAATCTTTAATGATTTTCTCACAAAGGTCAAAATCGGCCTTAGAACCTAAAAAATAAATATTCTGGTTTCTTGGAATTTCTTTTACAAATTCTATCCATTTTTCAGTTGGATATTGCTTTGTAAACCAAAGCGAAGCAGGTGAAATACAAATATAAGAATTGGTTTTATATTGAGACATCTTGGCGAAATCCTTTTTTGAAGGATATAACTTTACCGGATATTTATCCTTGTTCGTAAAACTTTCAATCAATTTTAAATTTCGTTCAACTTCATGGATTCCGGTTTTAGGATCAATAATATGTTTAATCCTTTTATTGAAGAAGATTGAAAAAGGATTTTTTTTAAAACCAATGGTTTGTTTTGCCCCCGAAAACGCAGTTATTAAACCACTCGATGCAAAACGCTGAATATTTATTATATAATCGTATTTTGTATTTCTAATTAATTCAAAAACTTTAAATAGGTTTTGGATTTTTTTTGTCTTCTTATCCAAAACTATTACTTTGTGCAACTTCGGATGACGAGAAAACAGGCTTTCATTTCCTTTTTTTAATAAAAAATCAATCAAAGAATCCGGGAAAAAATCATGGAGTTTTTCTATGATAGGTGTTGCCAAAATAACATCACCAATTGATGCTGTTTGAATTATAAGTATT
>CAZBSL010000229.1:0-2497 GCA_964494265.1 uncultured Bacteroidales bacterium | reverse complement strand
TGTATCATGATTAAATGGCTTTACATTTTATACAAAGATACGATAAAATTAGTTTATTTATTACATTTGTTAGTTTAATTATTATATCTGTTAGTTTAATCCTTATATCTATAATATTATTTCTTACATTTATTAGTTTAATTATTACTTTTGTTAGTTTATTCTTTATATTTATAAGTTTTTTTATTATATTTGTTAGTTTAATTGTTATATTTGGTGAATTATTGTTGTTTTTTGGGAAGGTAAAAGTATTCTTGCGGGGGTAGATTATGTTTTTGGGGGGATAAAAGTATTCTTTGGTTAGAAAAAACTTTTTCTCCTAAGGATAAATCTTTATCTCTATTTATTAATCAAAGTTAAATCTTTTTTAAATTTTAGTGTTATAACTGCTCCAAAAGGTTCCCTGTTGCTTATAGAAACTTCACCTGAATGAACATCCATAATAAATTTTACAGTAGCTAAGCCTAAACCAAGTTCTTCAGATATATTCATTGGTTTTTCAATTGCATATAATAATCCGAAATTTTTTATTCCTTTTTTTGAAAATCCAGAACCATTATCAATAATTTTGATAATAACCTCGTTATTCGAGGATTCACCAATAATAACTATTTGAGAACTTTCATCTGAGAAATTGACTGAATTCTCAATTAAAGCCAATATACATTTTCTAAATAATTTTTCGTCAACCATAAGGGGTAGGTCTTCGGGATTTAACTTAAGATTTGTACTAATATTCTTTGGTCTTAAAATTTCGTCTATTTCATCTCTTCTTAATTTGTACCAAAATTCCTTAAACAAAAATGGTTTAATATCTAATTTAAATTTTCCTAATTTTAATTGAGTAATTAGTTGAGCTAATTTAACATGTTTCAATAATTTATTCGAGGATTCAATCACTCCTTTTATATATTCTTGTTGCTCAGGTGTTTTCAAGGTAGAAAGCAGAAAATCTCTGTAATTAATAATTCCATTTAAAGGAGTTCTTAAATGATGGCTTATGATACTAAGAAAATCACTTTTTGTTTTTTCAAGGCTTTCTAATTCATTGTGAGCTTTGTTGATTGTTTCTTTCTCATTTGATAAAGTTTTATTTAATTCTTCAACTTTTTTGTTTTTTCTAATAAGTTCTTCATATAAACTTTTAAGCTCGGCTGTTCTTTTTTCAACTGTTTTTTCACATTCTTTATTTTGATTTTCTAGCTTCAAATTAAGCTGATTTACTTTATGTAAAGTGTTCTTAATTTTTAATTGAGCCATAATCCTGGCGATCACTTCTTCAGGAACATAGGGTTTTTCAATATAATCTACTGCACCCAATGAAAAAGCTTTCATCTTTTTATCAGTCGATTTATAACTGCTTAAAAATATAACAGGAATATCTTTCCAAGCAGGATTATCTTTTATCTCTTTGCAAACTTCAAATCCATCCTTTCCCGGCATTTGAATATCTAACAAAATAAGATCATATTTGAAGTTTTTTAATAAACTAATGGCTTCATCTCCATCAGATGCAATTGCACGTTTGATATCATAAATTTGATTTAATATTATGACTAATTTTTCAATATCTTTATCTTTGTCATCAGCAATTAAAATTTTATAATATTGTTTTTTATCCATTTTTTTTGTTTTTTAATAATTTGATTACCTCAGGAAAATTATTGAGTAATGTATTTAATTTGTTTATTTTGTAGTTGTTGAAACAAAAACTGAGTTGCTCACTATAATCCTTTATAATTTCGTATGATTTATTTTGAGATATTTTTTCGATTTTTTCGCAAAACTCTTTAATGTCTTCCTGAAATTTATATTTCTTGATATCTGACCATTTGCCAGACAATTCGAATTCTAATAATGAAACTAATGTTGTCAAATCAGGTTTATTGATTTGGGAAGTATTTATGTTTTTTGTTATTGATTCTGTAATGCTAATTGTCTCTGAAAATTTAGGCTCTTCTGAATGCTTAAGATATTTTGCAAGCAATAGAATTACTTCTTCATTGTGCTTGTAATCACCATTTTGTTTATTTGTATCTTTATGTAAAAAATCATCAAATAGGTCAAGTTCTTGAATTTCTTCAATAGTTAAAGAATTTGTATAAGCTATAATTGGAATATGTTTATACTTATCATCATCTTTGATTATTCTTGTTGCTTCTCTTCCTTCCATAACCGGCATTTCAATGTCCATTAAAATTAAATCGGGTGATTCTTTTTTTAACATATCAATACCTTCCTTCCCATTTTCAGCTTCTAATACCTCTATATTGGAGTGCTTTAGAATATTTTTTATTGTTGTTCTAATATCTTTTAAGTCATCAACAACCAATAATGTAGATTTTTCAAAAACTATTTCTTTAGTATTTATTTTTTTTTCATCAGGCTGTATTTTGCTTTCTATAACTTCGATTCCGGGAATTGAAATAGTAAATTTGCTTCCTTCATTCAGTTCACTTTCCAAATCAATTTTTCCTTTCATTAATTTTACATAATT
>CAZBSL010000228.1:0-4960 GCA_964494265.1 uncultured Bacteroidales bacterium | reverse complement strand
ACAAAATCAAGATTTTCATTTAATACATCATTCAAAACAAGCATCATATCCGGGTTTTCAGGAATGATTCGTGAAGAAACAAAACTATAGCCCTGTGAAAGTGAAATTTGCTGAGTGTTTTGGGTAGGTTCATTAACTGTTTCATAAACGGTATTAAGTAAGGTGGCATATTTATCACCACTAAACTCCCAGAACATTACGCCTCCGAGATTCATTGATTTTATGTAATTTACTTTTGCAACCATTGATTGTGGGTTATCATAGCTTATCATGTTTTGAGTATTAGGATTATAAAGCCACGGAACTTTTGCCTCATCGTTCCAATACGAAACATATCCGTTCAAATCAATATAATTTTGGGCTAAGTCCCAATAATCAAATACACCGTTTTCCCAGGTTCCAGGGCTTGCCGGTGCTGTATAGGTGGCGAAAAGTCCATTGTTTACATTGGGCACACCTCCGAATCCTCTTCCGTAAAATGCAAGTGAGGCATGAAGTTTTTCCATAGGAACACCATGGCCGAGATAGCCTTCTACAGCAGCAGACAAATTGAATGAAGAATAATATGGTTCAGGTGTAGGATCATCCAGCATCATATAAAGAGGAGTATTGAAATTAGTAACGGGATCTGATTCTCCACTCCAGGGGCCATGAAAATCGTAAGTCATAATATTTATCCAATCTAAATATTGATGAATCTGATCAATTTCAATGTTTTCTTGAATTAAAGGCGAAGACGGAGCTGCAATAGTAAGAAGGTAATCGCCAGCTTGATCAAGTTGACTTCGCAATTCAGCCAATAAAAGCGTGAAATTTTGCTTATCTTCCGGACGATATACATTACTTCCTAATCCTCCGCTAACAGGATATTCCCAATCAAGGTCAACCCCGTCAAATTCATATTCCTGAATGAAATCAACACATGAGGCCGCAAATATTTCACGTGATTCTTGAGTTAATGCTATGTTTGAAAAATAAGTTGACCAAGTCCAACCCCCGACTGAAATAAATGTTTTCAAATGCGGATTATTTGCTTTTAATATTTGAAGCTGATGAAAACAACCACGCAAAGCACCAGGTTCCCAACTGTCTCCCGGATACCATTTATCAACATCTGCATAATAATCACCTAACTTTATAGTTCCTGTTGCATTGTCGATATTGGCAAATGCATAATTAATATAATTAATTTTATCAGCCGGAATATCGGGCACATGATAATCTCTGACATATATCGACCAGGAAGTATAATATCCAATGATCTTTTTATTGAATTGCTGTCCGTTAGTGCTTTGTGCGAATGAAAACAAAATCGCAACAATAAATGAAAATAATATTGTTTTTCTCATAACAACCTCATTGTTAAAAATTAAAAAATATAATTAAAAAATATAACATTTATCGTATGATAACTAATTTCTTATTAATTACTACTTTATTTAAATTGATAATTAACATATATGTTCCGTTATTTAAGTCGGAAATATCCAATCTGTAATTTTCAGCGGTAATTTGGATTTCTTGTACAGGTATGCCTCCAAGCCCTGTAATTGTTATTTCAGCCCCATCACAAGCAGAAATTATCACGTAATCACTTGCCGGATTTGGATAGATAGTTACTTCAGGTAAAATTGCCCTTTCTGCTCCAATAGTTCCTTTGCTTACATTTACTACACTAAATTCACCATCAATTGAAGGGAATTCCGTTTTTGAATAAGCTTGCGGATATTCACCATTAAAGCTAAAAGTTGCAGGTAATAATGTTTGGCTTTCATTGTCCCAAACCTTTATAATAATCTTATTCCCCTGTTCATAGCCCTGCCCTGAGAAAATTGTATTAAATACGGGAATACCGTTTTCCAGTGCATTATCGGAAACAATAACTTTTGCTCCAACAATTTTATCATTATCAAAAACAGCAACTTCATCACCAATTTCCAAACCCGAAACATAAATAGTATAAACCGGATCGGCTGCATTTCCACCCTTAAAAGTAAAATTATTGAGTGGCTTTCTATTAATTGTACTCTTTACATTATTCACCGGAATATTATAAACCAATTCGTCGTCGGCAAACATTTTTATCAAATATCCTTCTCCCGGTTTTGCATTACCAATTCCATTAACCCAATTTGGTCCTATCTTCCTCAACATTCCCCCTTCCGAGTCTCTTATATAAATCAAATTTTCATTTAAAATATTCTCAAAAGCAACTGAAGCGTCAATTGTTGCGGCAGGGAGATAACTTACAAATTGAAAACCTGCATAAAGATTAATTGCAGTTAGAGGATCAATTGTTGGGCCTTCTAAAGTAAGTTGATCCGCAGCGTTCATTTTAAACAGATAACCTTCGGTTGTGATCCAGTCACCAATTCCATTAACCCAGTTTGGACCAATTTTGCGAAGCATTTCGCCATTTGAATTTCTAACAAAAACAAGGTTTTCGTTTAAGTTATTTTCTAAAACAGTCATCATATTTGCTTCATCCAATAATATTCTTGTTGACACAAACTGAAAGCCTTGTGAGAGTTCAATTTCCTGAGCTAATTGATCTAAGTTGATTTTATAGCATGAAATGCCATAGGTTCCAATCAAAAGAGTTCTTGTGTTATTATCAATTTCCATTGAAGTAATAGGTACATTAGGCAAACCCTGATTCATACTTTCCCAGCTTTCACCACCATTTGAAGTATAGAAGATTCCTGCATCCGTACCCACAAAATATCTCCCCGAATACTCGGGATCAATTTTAATAATATTCACGGGCATATCAGGAAGGTTGCCACTTATATCTACCCAATTTTGTCCAAGATTAATAGATTTAAAAACATGAGCTTGCGGTTCATCCCATCTGAAACCCGAAACAGTTGCATAAATTGTATTAACATCTTGCGGGTCACAAGCTACCCTTGTTATCCATCTATTAGGTAATCCTTCGGAGATATCATCCCAATCATCTCCTCCGTTAATTGAAATATTTACTCTTGCATCTCCACTTCCGGCGAGTACAATTTCCGGATCAATTGGAGAAATTGCAAGTGTGGTGAGAGTGTGAAAAGTATTAGAACCACCCTGAGTAAGGTCAGAACTTACTGAATTCCATTGAGAACCGCCATTAGTAGTTTTCCAAACTCTATAAGTTCCGAAATAAAGAATATAAGGGTTTGTAGGATGCATTATGTAAGGTGATGACCAATTAGTACGATCATTCATCATTGGGCCTGCAATGTATTCAAAATCGTATCCCCCATCTTCTGATTTACAAAGAGCTCCATTCTGCATTTCTGCAAAAACATTATTATTATTTTCGTAATCAACAAGGCAATACATTCCGTCACCACCAAGAATGGCTTCCCAATCGTCAACATTTCCTGTCATAGTTCGAATTGTATTATTATCTTGCGTTCCACCGTAAATTCTTTCAGGATGCGTAAAATCAAAAGTGATATAATAAAACTGAGTCAGAGGAATATTGTTTATTTTATTCCAACTACTTCCATTTGTACTTTTGTATAATCCACCATCGTTTCCTTCAACAATCAGGCCTGTATTTTCGTCAATGTACATTGCATGATGATCAACATGCATTGAATATCCTGTTTCTGACCATGATGAGCCGCCATTTGTTGTTTTATAGGCATAAACACCCATTACAAAAACATTATTTTCATTATTTGGGTCAACTCTTATTTGTCCAAAATACCAACCAAACGAACTACACATTCCGTCTAAACTACCGTCATTGGTTTGTTGCCATGAGCTTCCTCCGTTTGTTGATTTATAAACTCTTACGTCCTGGCTCGGCATATCGTAAAATGTATAAAGCACATCAGGATTTGATTTACAAAGGTCTATGCCTATTCTTCCCACATTGTTTCCTGTTGGAAGTCCGTTTGTTAGTTCTGTCCATGAATCTCCCCCATCAGTTGATTTCCAAACTCCCGAACCATCACCAAACGAACGCCTATAAGTAAGGCCACGCATTCTTTCCCACATTGTTGCATAAATAATATCAGGGTTTGTCGGATGTTGAACAAGGTCAACGGCAGAAGTAGAATCATTCACAAAGAGCACCTTTTCCCAATCATCACCGCCATTAATACTACGATAAACACCACGATTCGGATCAGAAGAAAACAGATCGCCACAAGCAGCAGCAAAAATTCGTTCTGAATTATTATGATCTACAATGATACGGCCAATGTATGCTGATTGCTCCAAACCGGCAAACTCCCAGGTATCCCCGGCATTTGTTGATTTATAAATACCTGAGCCAAAAAAACTATAGCTTGATGCATTTGCTTCACCCGTTCCGGCGTAAATTACCTGATCATCATTTGGATCAATACATAAGTCGCCGATGGAAATAACAGGGACATCGGTAAAAATATTTTCCCAGGTTTGTCCGGCATTAGTTGTTTTTAAAATACCGCCACTTGCCGCACCAACATACCATGTATCAAGATCATCAGGGTGAATAGCAAGATCGGTAATTCGGCCACCAATATTAGTCGGCCCGGCAAATTCCCACTCACCCCTATCCGTATTAGCAGCTTTTTTATGCATTTCGTTTGCTTGCTTCATTGATGAAAGATATGATTCAAGCTTGATTTTATTATAAGGATATGCCCTTTGATATGCCATCCAATCGTTGGGTATAGCGTGAGGGTCATGTGATTCAAGAGAGGTTGTTTTTTTTTCTTCGTTTTGGTTGATAAATAATATACCCGCTGTAACAATAACAACAGCAATAATTAATAACGAAAGTAAATAATATTTTTTCATACTAATAAATTTAGGTTAATTGATTTCATTTTCTACTAAGAAATTCATCTAAATAATTTAATAATTATTTGATAATAAAAATAAGAAAATATCAGCCTTTAAACCATAAGGCAAACAAATTCTATATCCTTTTTAATATGACAAACTTATTGAAAAATAAGTTGCACGAATTAAA
>CAZBSL010000227.1:0-5001 GCA_964494265.1 uncultured Bacteroidales bacterium | reverse complement strand
AGGAAGTTTAAAAACTATTCTTGATCTGATGGTTGAAACTATTCTTAATCCTCTATTTATTGCTTTTTCGTACTTTAAAAGCTTACAAAGCCTAATTGCTTCTTCATCACATCCATATCCGATTCCCTTGGTAACACTTGCCGAAATTACTTCACCGAGAGCATTTACTCTATATTTAATATAAACAATTCCTTCAATATTCTTCTCAAGAGCCTCATCGGGATATTTTAAATTCTTGAGAATAAATTTCTTTAACTCTGTTTTTCCACCGGGATATTTTGGAAGTTTTACGAATTTCTTATCTTTATTTATCATCTCAATATTTATACAAAAATAATGACTTTTCCGTAGAAATCAATGTCAAAACTAATTAAAAATATTTTCATCTTGAGCCTAAAGCCAAACTCACTCCGATAAATAAAAACACAAATGCTTTTATCCAATTTACAGCTTTTGAAATTTTAGGGTTTTTCATTATCCTTTCCGATAATTTTTCTGCTAATATCGAAATTAGAGAAAATATTATGACTCCTTGTATCATAAAAATTATACCCAAAAACATCATTTCGAGAGATGGATTTTTTGAATTTACACTCACAAATTGAGGCAAAAACGCTAAAAAAAACAATGAAACTTTGGGATTTAAAATATTCATTAAAATTCCCTTTTTGAAAAGTTTTTTGTATTCTTTCGAAGGAGCATTTCCTAATTTAAAATTATTTTTATTACGCTCGAGTATTGCTTGTATCCCAAGAAAAATCAGATAAGCAGCACCCAAATATTTGAGAATATTAAAAGCTGTAGCTGATTCGTATAAGATTAAGGAAATTCCTAAACTTGCGGCAGTTGTATGCACAATTATTCCGGTGCTAAGGCCTAAGGCTGTCAAAATACCTGCTTTTTTCCCTTGAGATACGCTTTGTGTAATTACAAAAATTATATCAGGCCCGGGCATGAGGGTCAATAAAACAGAGGCTATTAGAAATCCTATTATATTCATTTCTTTTGTTTATCTTTTGAATATTCTTGGAATAAGCATTGGAACTTCAGTCATATATTGTAGGTAAGCATTCCCGAATTTTTTTGTTAAAATTTTTTCTTCGTATTTTGAAATGAAATAGTAAAATATGATAATCAAAATCCAGATGAATGCTGATATTAGTGAAAATGTTAATACTATTAAACCTAAGTATAACAATATAGCTCCTAAATATATCGGATGCCTGACAATTTTAAAAACCCCATTTCTAATAACGCAAGCTTCTTCTCTGATTTCACCAAATACAATTTTCAGGCCGCTTCTTGCTAAAAATCCTGAATATATTAGAATTATAGCTGAAAATATTATCCGAATAATTAATGGAATATACTTGGAAATAAAAGTAGAATAATGGAAAATAAAGGAATCTAAAATCCATACCACTAAAAATATTATTAAAAAAATTAATTGCCCTAAGTCTCCAAAAAAATGTTCACCTGCTAAATCAGGCCTGTTATTATGTTTTTTAACTTTTTTATCATCACCAATTTTTGCACTCATTTTCAATAGAATTCGTTTAACATATTGATATTTAATTAAAAAAAACAAATGCGTTTTACGAAAATGTTTGTTCAAAATTATAAAATTTATATGGATATAAAAAAAAATACAGTTTCTGTAAATTTGAAAAATTTTATAGTATCTTTGTTGAAGTACATCTAAATTAATCAAAACCTATACTGTTATGAGTTTCTTATCCGGGATTTTTGGAAAGAGCGCCAAAGAACTAATTGATGGCGCCGGAAATATTATTGATAAAATTGCCACAGATGATGAAGAAAAATTAAAGGCAAAATCAGAGCTGACAAATATTGTACTGACATCGCTAAATACAATGCAAAACGCTCAGCGTGATGTTCTTTTAGCCGAAGCCAAAGGAAACTGGCTACAAAGAAGCTGGAGGCCGATATTAATGCTATGTTTTGGATTTATTGTGATTTATGCAAAATTTCTCGCACCTGCTTTTAATTGGAAAGTGCCAGTTTTAGAACCAAGCTTTTGGACTTTGCTGGAACTCGGAATCGGAGGTTATATAATCGGTCGTTCGGTCGAAAAAGTTGCAAGAGATGTAACACAAAATTCTGATATCACATTTTTAAGAAAAAGAGACAGAAAAGATGCAATAAAAGGTTAGAACATGGAAATAGAAAATTTTAAACTTAAAACTGCAAATAATGTCGAGCAATTATCTTGTAAAAAAAACACTAAGAAATTCAAGCAAGGCCAACCCGACACAATTGTAATTCATTACACAGCCGGTAGAAATGCAAAATCATCAGCAAACTATTTGGTAAAAGACGATGTGAAAGCCTCGGCTCATGTGGTGATTGGACGTGAAGGAGAAATAATTCAATTAGTTCCTTTCGATACGATTGCCTGGCATGCCGGAAAAAGTGCTTATGAAGGAAGAATAGGTTTCAATAATTATTCCATTGGAATTGAATTGGATAATGCAGGAATTCTTGAAAAAGCCGGTGATGAATATTTATCATGGTTCGGGAAAATATATCCTGCAAAGGAGGTAATTCAAGCTATTCATCGTAATGAAAATAAAGAAAAATTCTGGCATATTTTTACTGAAAAACAAATTCAGGCATGTGAAGATATTTGTGATCTTTTGTTAAAAAATTATAAAACAATTACAAATATTTTAGGACATGATGAAATAGCTCCCGGAAGAAAACTTGACCCCGGCCCTGCCTTTCCTTTGGAAAAACTAAGAAATCTATTACTTCAGGAAAGAGACTCGGAAGGAAGTATTTATGAAAACACAAACGCTAAGGTCGAAGCTTCACTATTAAATATCAGAGAGCTACCTGATGTAAACTCAGAAATAACTAATGAACCTTTAAAAAAAGGTACGAAACTGAAAATCCTTCAAAAACACAAGGGGTGGTTAAAAGTAAAAGCAGAGGTAGAAGGCTGGGTTGCTTCGGAATATGTTTCGTTTGAATAAACTGTTTATTTACTTATCAGGATCTAAAAGCAAATCAAGTTTTTGATCTTTAATAATAAGCAAACCCAAACGTTTATGAGAAACTCCTTCCATTAATTTGTAATTAAATATTGGTTTTCCGTCTTTTACATCCGAATCGAAATAATTAAACAAAATATTTGATTTTTGCTTAATATCGTTTTCAAGCTCGGTTAAGTGCGAAGCTAAAATAAAAACACTTGATTTCCATTTCGTCAATCCTTCAACGACAAGTAATGAGCCATCGACAGCATCTTTGATGTTTGTTCCTTTAAATAATTCGTCGAGTAGCATAAGAACTTTACGATGCTTTCTTAAAGCAATTGCAGCATTTTTTACTCTCATAACTTCACTAAAAAAGTAACTATAACCTATGCTTATGTTCCCTGAAGGATTCATGCTGGAAAAAATACATTTAAAAGCTGAAAGTTTCATTGAAGTTGCAGGAACTCCAAGTCCGATATGCGACATAAAAACCGCCAATCCTATTGATGATAACAATGTTGTTTTTCCTGCCATATTCGGCCCTGTCATAAACATAAAATTTTTTCCCTCATCGAAAAGAATATTATTTTTAATGGGTTTATCAAGAAAAATATGATACAAATCTTTGATTCCTAAGTAGGATTCTGCCCTGTCAACAAATTTTGGAAAAATCAGTTTGTATTTTTTTGTTGCCATAGCCATTGTCATAAGCAAATCAAGCTCATAAATAAAATCAATAAAAAAGCTGAAATCAGTTTTTAATTTATCCCGAAACATTTTATCAACATTTAAAGCTGTCAAAAATCCCAGAGATACATCTTCCTGATCTTTAATCAATCTGTTAATTTTTTCATTTGATAAAAATTCGGTCATTGAGTTAAATATCTCTTTTAAATAATCCGGTAGATATTCATTATTTTTTACCTCAATAAAATCCTTTAAGCAAATCAGAGTTTTAATTGCATTTTTTGTTCCTTTTCTAAAAACTTCATTATATGATTTATGTGAAAATTTCAACCAAAGCCCTTCAAGAAATTTCAAGAAAAAATTATTACTTGAAATCGGCCCTGGTTTTGAGAAAAAATATAACTCAACAGCATTCATTTCCTCCCTGCTAACCGGAAGATTCCAGTCTTCCAGGTTTTCGGAAAAATATTTTACCGTATTCTGAATATTTTCAATTTCACTTTTCTTATTTTTAGGCCTCTTAAAAAGCCTTTTCAATTTATCTTCCCCACCATTGGTAGTGCAAAGATTAATCATATCGAAAAGGTTTTTTCCAACTCCTTGCGATCCAAAAATATCAAGTTCACTAAAAGTCTGTGAATCTATAAATAATCTATTTGTTTCTTGCATTTTTTCGTTTATCAAAATTTAGATTTCAAACTTTAATTAATTGATTAATTTACAATCAAATAATAAAGAGGCTTCAGAAAATTTCATTTTGCAATATTATAAAATAAAAAAGAGAATTCTAACACTTGCCAAAATGGGAATTATTCTTATTTTTGCACAAAAATATAGGGGTGTTAGCTCAGTTGGTTTAGAGCGCATGCTTGACAGGCATGAGGTCACTGGTTCGATTCCAGTACATCCCACAAAAATTTAAGGCAAAAACAATAAAAAGGTCAAAAAAGTATGGTTATTGAGGGTATATATGTGTATGAATAAACGGATTAAGATATATCTATATTTGGTACTAATTATTATTAGCGGCAATGTTATTGGGCAAGATCAAGGTTTTTCTCAATTTTTTAATAATCCGGTTTATTATAATCCTGCTAATGTGGGTTTATCGAAAGGTTTGATGGCAAGATTTTCTTATAGAAATCAATGGCCCGGACTAAACAATGATTTGACTTCCTATAACTTTAGCCTCGAAGTTTCTGAGAGAAATATTCCAGGAATGGGAGGTGTCGGACTTCTCTTTTCTTCAAGTGATTACGGTTTGCAATTATTATCAACCTCAATGCTTGGAGTAATAACCTCTGTCCGCATTCCT
>CAZBSL010000226.1:2103-5005 GCA_964494265.1 uncultured Bacteroidales bacterium | reverse complement strand
AATGAATATGATTGGGTTATTGTTGTAACAAAGTCAAAATCAACAATTGAATATTGTCCGTCACCTGTTGGGAAAACTTCCCCTACATAAGCATCACCGTAAGGATTATAAAATGTAATATCAACGTTTGCAGTTTCTATGCCTTCGCTTGCATCCCAACATTTTAAAATTACCTGATTTCCGGGAGTATATCCTGTTTCACCGTTTGAAAGTGTGCTCCATGCAATCAAAACATTATTGAATTGGTTATCTGGTGTTAAAACTTCGGTTAAAGTATACATACCTACCAATGTTTCTCCATCAAAAATTGCAATTTCATCCATTATTTGCAGATCAAGTCCATCCAAGGTACCTCCAGCTAAATAAATCGTCCAAACCGGATCGGCAGGATTTCCGCCCTGGAATGGGAAATGAATCGGATGAAGTGCAAAATCAACTTCTGTTGTTTCATCTGTGATTACAGCAATATCTGTTGCTATTTCAGGATAATATCCTTCAAGTTCAACACTTAAATTATAAGTTCCAATTAATAGGTTCTCAAATAAATAATAACCCATCGCATCAGTAGTAGCTACATAAAAACCTTCCAGGTTTACCTGAACACTTTCAATAGGCTCTCCGGTAACATAATCTGTAATAGTTCCGGCAATGTTTCCAACTTCAGGGTATAAAGTAACATCAACTGTTGTAACTTCATTTGAAAGAACAATAACTCCGCTAATAATTTCGGGATAATAAGCTTCTAATGAAAAACCTACTTCATAAGTTCCGGGATTTAAACCGCTAAGTTCATAATAACCAGAAGAATTTGGTGAAATAATAGTACCATCAATATTTATTTCTACGTTGAGGACATCACCGGGGCCTCCATCTAAAGTTACAGTTCCGCTAATTTCTCCCGGTTCCGGCATTAATGCAAAATCAATCGTTGTAGTTTCATCAACAATAACTTCGACATCAAAAATAGTTTCAGGATAATAATTTATTATTTCGGCTGAAACTTCATAGATTCCAATTAATACCTCAGAAATAGTATAGGTTCCATCAGAATATGTCAATGTTTCATAAGCTCCATCACCAACTGAAATTAAAACTCCTTCAATCGGTTCTGAAGTCAATTCATCAATTACGGTTCCTGATATAATACCTACTTCAGGATTTAGAGTAAAATCAACTATTGTTGTTTCACCTATTATAACTTCTACGGTTTCAATTTCTGGATAATATGCATCAAGTGTTGCAGATACATCAAAAGTTCCGGCTTCAAGATTTGTGACCTCATAATAACCTTCGTAATTAGGATTAACTGACATACCATCAACTGTTACAATAACATCAGTAACAACACCCGGTCCGCCATTAAGAGTAACTATACCGGAAATAATACCACCTGAATAATAAGAAACATCTGATAAACTATATTGGCCATCTCCCGGAGGGAATGTAGGCTCGGTCCATGCATCTCCGTAAGGATCACTAAATTCAATATCAAAATACACGCCTTCAAATTCTTCACTTGCATCCCAGCATTTCAAAATAATGTCATTACCGGATGTGTATCCGGATTCTCCACTTGAAAGAGTACTCCATGCTATAAAGGAATTTTCGAATTGATTTTCGGGAGTACAAATTTGGGTAAGTCTGATTGTGCCAACCATAACTTCGCCATCAAAAATTGCCAATTCATCATAAGCTTGAAGGTCTAAATTATCAAGAGTTGCCGATGACAAATAAATGGTATAAATCGGGTCGGCAGGATTTCCTCCCCCAAAAACAAAATGAGGTTCGGGAATCATATTAAAATCTATTGTTGCTATGCTATACATACCATCACCTGTGGGGAATACATCTCCCATATAAGCTCCTCCGTAAGGGTCAAATAAATCTATATCAAAATATTCTATTTCAAGTTCTTCACTTGCATCCCAGCATTTGAATGAATAAACATTTCCTGCCTGGTAACCGGGTTGAGTAGTCAATACACTAAAGGCAATCAGATCATTTTCAAATAAATTATCCATTGTAAGAACCTGATCTAACAAAAAGGTACCAACCATTACTTCTCCATCAAAAACAGCAATTTCATCACCGGGGACTAAATCAACGCCTTCGAATGTACCACCGCCGAGATAAATTGTCCAAATCGGGCTTGAAGGATCTCCACCTTCAAATTGAAAGTGTAAATCCGGGCTTGTACTAAAATCTAATTCTACAATACTGTATTCACCATCGCCGGTCGGGAAAACATCTCCTGTAAAAGCACCTCCGTAAGGATCAAGTAATTCTATATCAAAATATTCAGCTTCTACTTCCTGGCTTGCATCCCAACATTTCAAAGAATATGTATTACCTGCTTGATAACCGGGTTGAGTCGTTAAAACACTAAATGCAATTAGGTCATTATCAAACTGATTTGAAGGGGTACAAACTTGTTCCAAAACATAAACTCCAACCATAATGTCGCCGTCAAAAATTGCTACTTCATCGCCGGCCTGTAGGTTAGCTCCGTCTAAAGTACAATTACTCATATAAATTGTCCAAATAGGGCTTGAGGGATCGCCGCCTTCAAAAACAAAATGAGAATCAGGTGTTAAGTTGAAATTAAAATTTGCTATACTGTATTGGCCATCACCTGTCGGGAAAACGTCTCCGGTAAAAGCATCGCCGTAAGGATTATCAAATGCATATTCAAAACCAATTGATTCAAGGCTTTGGTTTGCATCCCAAACTTTTAAAGTGAAACTGTTTCCTGCCTGATAACCGGTACCGCTTATTAATTCTGAAAAAGCAATCAAATCATTGTCAAATTGATTGTCGGGAGTACAAACCTGTGTAAATACAAAAGCACCAACCATAGTTTCTCCATCAAATATTGCAATTTCATCTCCTGCCTGCAAATCTA
>CAZBSL010000226.1:0-2003 GCA_964494265.1 uncultured Bacteroidales bacterium | reverse complement strand
GGGTGATTATGGTATTTCATAACTTGTCCCATGGCAGTTGCTACGCATCCTGCATAAACATGTCCACATGGACCGGCATTATCTGCAGGACATTCTTCGTTATAATAGCAGCCTTGATCCCAAGTTGTTGTTAAAAGAGGATTAACATTTAATACACCATCGAAGGATGGATTGCTTGAATTATATTTGATCCAGGCTTGTTCAATTCCCTCATTGGCTTGCAAAGCTGTGTTCTTTACAAACAAAATCTGCTCTTTATAATTATCCATCCAGTCAACAAAGTTGGGAGGTTGTTCGCTTCCTTCAAAATATTCGCCTTCGAAAGTGTAACCTAAAGTAGGATAAACATCGTTATCGGCAGAAATAATAACGAAACCATCATTTTCATTAATATTAAAAATATAATAAATTGGTATTGTACCTTCATTACAAGTGTAAACCAATTCAGGTTTCACCTCATTATAAGCCAAATTTTTAGCTTCAGGTATCCTTTCATAATAAAAATTCTTGGCTACATTTTTTGCAGTATTCACATCAACCGGCCCTGCAAATGCCGAAAAAATAATAAGTAAACTTATTATGTTACAAAGAATAAACTTTTTTTTCATAATTAATTTTTTAAATTTGTTTATATATTTATTTACACTATTTACTCAATCTATTAACAAAAGCGGTTAATATATAATAATACAAACATACACAAAATTTTCTAAACTCAGCAGTATATATATTTATTTTTAGAATTATAGAAAAAACTTCCTATGTTATTAATATATTGAACTAATTATTACTAATTGTGCCCTAAAATATTTATTAATTTCTTGTAATTATTATTATATTATCACTTTTAAATATATGAAAAAAAAAGCCCTGAATGATCGAAATCAATCAGGGCTTTTTGAAAATATTTTTAGTGAATTATTTTAATCCATAAGATAGATTAATATATCCGATTCATTGCTAAATTAAAGTCAGGGTTTTATTTAGAGTCAAGCCCTGACTTTAAACTTTTTAAGCTTGATTATTTATTGAATCACAACTTTCTTCATCTCACTAAAGTCTTTGCCGCTAAAGCTAATAAAATAAACTCCGGTAGCTAATTTACTTAGGTCAAATTGAGTAGATGTAGATCCGGTTGAATTAAAATTTAAATACTCTTTTCCTCTTAAATCTAATACTTTAATTTGAATATCACCTTTTACTCCTTCGATTGAGATATTAAATATTCCTTTGGAAGGATTTGGGTAAACAGATATTGTTTCCACAGCATTTTCAATTGTTCCTTTTGTGATATTTACAACACTATATTTCCCGTCTTCGTCAGGATAAACATCCGAAACATAAGAATTATAAATAGCCTCCATAGTAAAATCAGTAGAAACAATACTGTTCTCCGACCATACTTTTAATATAATCGGGTTTCCTTCTTTGTAGCCTTGTCCGTTAATTAATGTGCTAAATACAGGAAGTTCGTTTTCAAAAGCGTTTTGAGAATTAATTCTTGTAGCCCCAAGCATAATATCACCATCATAAGCAGCAACTTCATCACCAATTTTTAAACCTTTAACATAAAGTGTATAAACAGCTTCGGCGGGATTACCACCATCAAAAACCAAATGAGAAGAAACAACAGCAGTTTTACCACTTGATTTTGCTGCAGCTGGATAAATGATTTCATTGTCAGCATACATTTTAACGAGATAACCTTCGCCCGGATTACAATCACCAATACCGTTAACCCAGTTAGGGCCAATCTTTCTAATCATAGTACCTTCCGAATCTCTAATAAAATCAAGATTATCGCCAATGATAGTTTCAAATGCAAGGAGTGCATCCATTGGTGAAACAGGGAGATAACTTACAAACTGAAATCCTATTGCAACTGAAATAGGAGTTGAAGGATCAACGATTTCACCTGTGATAGAAAATGAATCTTCTGCATTCATTTTCACGAGATAACCTTCTTCAATTATCCAATCACCGATACCGTTAACCCAGTTAGG
>CAZBSL010000225.1:2381-5011 GCA_964494265.1 uncultured Bacteroidales bacterium | reverse complement strand
AAATAGCTTACGAATTGAAATCCCGCATCAACTTGAATAGGGGTTGAAGGATCAAATAGAGAACCATCAATTGAAAAAGAATCAGCAGCAAGCATTTTTACAAGGTATCCTTCCGAAACTATCCAATCACCGATTCCATTAATCCAATTCGGTCCTATTTTTTGTAATGTCTGGCCAAATGAATTTCGTACGAAACTTAGATTATCATCCAATAATTCATTCAATACAACCAACATATCAGGATCCCCAGGATCAATATTTGAAGACACAAACTGATATCCTTCATGTAAAATTATTTCCTGTTCTGAATATCCCCAATCCAATACATTTGCCCAAATATCAAAACCTGTTTGTTCATCTTTATTATCAGACCATGTAGAGTAAACCCTGTTATTAGCCAAAACTATTTCGCAGGTGCTTTGTTCCATTACATCAGTATTTGTAATCCTGTAATTATCTCCAAAAGGCTCTCCATTATTTAGATATTTTTGGGCATAAATATCCTTTGTCCCATTGCGGCTGTCGGTCCATGCTATGATAAAATTGCCGTTTTCTCCTATTGAAATACAGGGATAATAAAGTGTATTGTTTTCATAATCGTTATTTACCTGAAAACTAATACCCAAAGGAGTTCCATCATTTGAAAAACGTCTGCAAAAGATGTCGCACTTTTCATTTCGGTAATCTCTCCATGCAAGCGCAAAATTACCGGAGGCTTCAGAGGCAATAGAAGGTTGCAACTGCCAATCGCTAAATATGGCATCTTCTACACTGAAGTTGCTTCCGATGGGTGTTCCATCACTTAAATATCGCTGGAGATATATTTCAGATAAACCATTTCGCTCATCTTCCCAAGTAATAATAAAATTACCGTCGGAATCAATTGACATATCCGGTGTTAGCTGAGATGTAAATCCTCCGTCATCATTAACCTTGAAATTTTCACCGAGGGGTGTGCCGTCGCTCATATATAGCTGAGCCCAAATATTGGGAGCACCATATAAATTTTCAGAACTATTAATCTGATTTCTAAGTTTGTCAATTTGTGATGATTGTGGAAGCGACAAATCTTTACCGCCTTCATTCAAATCGCCCCAACATATTATGAAATCACCATTTTGTTTGCAAACAACTTTCGGGTTGTAATTTAACGCAGCGCTCAGGAAATCTACTCTAAAGTTATCTCCCAAAGGTGTAGCATCACTCGAAAATCGTTGAGCATAAATGTTAAATATTTCCGCCTCTCGAAAGTCGGCCCAGGTAATTACAAAACTACCATCTAAATTTATAGCAATTGATGGCTTCTGTGTATAATTTTCGAGAGTGTCGTCGTTTACTATAAAATTATTTCCTATTGCAATCCCCTCGTTTGTATAGCGTTGAGCATAAATTCCTTTACCAAGTGACCTGCTATCAACCCAGGCAATTATAAAATTCCCTTCTGAATCTTTTTCTATCGCCGGCCATTGCTGGTTTCCGCTTGTTAAATCATCATTTACTTTAATGTTTTCATCAAGAGGTGTTCCATCATTTAAATATGATTGTGAGTATATTTCACCAAAATACCCTAAACGGTGATCTTCCCAGCAAATAATGAAATTCCCGTTATCATCAACTTTAATATCCGAATTTTCTTGCTTTTGGTTTGTGAAATCGTTGTTTACTTTGAAATCATCCGATATTGGAATTCCTTCATTTGAAAAACGCCGGGCATATACATCGTTGTAATCATTTCGTCTATCTTCCCAACATACTACAAAATTTCCATCTAAATCCATAGAAATTGAAGCATTATTCTGTGAAGTGTTGGGAGTGTCGTCATTAATTTTAAAATTGTCTCCAATTGAAGAACCATCCGATAGATATCTTTGAGCAAAAATATCTTCATGGCCGTTACGATTATCTTCCCATGCAATAATAAAGTTACCGTTCTCATCAATAGCAATATTCGCACGAAGGTGATTATTACCCTCCGTATCGGTATTCACCTGAAAATTACTCCCCAAAGGAGTACCGTCAGCCGAAAAGCGTTGAGCATAAATATCTCGCCAATTTGAATTTCTGCCATCTGCCCAGCTTGCAATAAAATTTCCGTTTTTATCACCGGAAACTGTTGGCCAATACTGAAAATTGTAACCTGAATCGTCATTAATTTTAACATTATTGCCAAGTGCTGTTCCATCGTTTGCATATCGTTGGTAATAAATGTCCCAATTGTCACCAACTCGTTGGTCTGACCAAACTATAACGAAATTTCCGCAACTGTCAATTGAAACGCTTGCTTGTACTTGTTTTTCGGTTCCCTGGTCAGTATTAACTCTAAAATTATTTCCCAATGCTGTGCCATCATTCGCAAAACGTTGAGCGTAAATATCCAAATTTCCGTTTCTTCTATCTTCCCATGCAATTACAAAACTCAAATCAGGCCCGACGGCAATTTCAGGATAGCTTTGTAAGGAAGTTCCTAAATCATCACTAACTTTGAAATTACTTACAGGTAAAGTGTTACCATCTAAATATATTTGGGCATAAATATCAAAATCACTTCCATTGCGTTTATCTTGCCAGGTTATTACATAGTTTCCATTTCCATCACCATCAATTGAGGGCATAGATTGGTCAGAGCCATT
>CAZBSL010000225.1:0-2281 GCA_964494265.1 uncultured Bacteroidales bacterium | reverse complement strand
TTGAAGTTTCTATCTTTATAATGTAAATACCGGATTCAAAGCTTTTTGAATTAAATTTAAAATTATTATCATTAATATTATTTTCATAAACTAATTGGCCGGTAATTGTAAAAACTGAAATCTTAATTATTTTATTAGCGGAAACAATATTAATATTTTCAGTTGCTGGATTAGGAAACACAAGAGTTTTTTCATTTTCAAATTCCGAGTTTTTATTAATATTCACAATACTATAAATTCCATCTTCATTAGGATAATAATCTGACACATAAGAATCATAGAAATCTTCCATAAAATATTCTGCATTTTTTATTTCAGAATTATCATTATACATGACTTTTAAGTCAATTTTATTTCCTACTAAATACCCTTTTCCATTATTTAAAGTGCTAAATATTGGTAAAGAATTATCAAAAGTATTATTTGATATTATTTTTATTGCACCGACAATTTTATCACCATCAAAAGCAGCAATTTCATCTCCAATTTCCAATCCATTTATATAAATTGTATAAACCGGATCGGCAGCATTACCACCGAGAAATGGAAAGTGCGTTGCTGATAATGATTTTTTTTCACTTGCTATAAAAGAGGAGGGATAAATAATTTCACCTGATGAAAACATTTTAACAAGGTATCCTTCACCAGTCTGGCAATTGCCTATTCCATTCACCCACATCGGGCCAATTTTTCGCAAAGTTTGTCCGTGAGTATTTCTAATATAATCAAGATCACCATTTAGGATAGTTTCAAAAGCTATAATTGCATCCATTGCATTTTCGGGAAAATAGCTTACGAATTGAAATCCCGCTTCTACAGGAATGGGGATTGTTGGATCAACTAAAGTGCCATTTATTATAAATGAATCATCTGCAAGCATTTTCACAAGGTAGCCTTCCGAAACAATCCAATCACCAATTCCGTTAACCCAATTTGGGCCGATTTTTTGAAAAGTTTGACCGTTTGTGTTTCGAACAAATGATAAATTATCATCTAATAAATCGGACATTACAAGCAGCATATCAGGCTCAGCCGGATTAATATTTGAAGAAACAAACTGATAACCTTCATTTAAAATGATTTCCTTTTCAAAATTATCCCAATATTTATTATTAGCCATAACATCCAAGCCTGTTTGCCCTCCACGATTATCCTGCCAGCAGGTGAAAATTCTATTAGCTCCAAAAAATAATGATGGCAAGAATTGTTGCATATTATCGGTTTCATTAATCTGATAATTATTACCATAGACTAAACCATCGCTGAAATATCTTTGAGCAAAAATATCATTGCTTCCATTTCGGCAATCGGCCCAGACAATAATAAAATCGCCATTTGTCCTTGCTGAGACCTGGGGAGTTAAATAATAGGAATTTACATTTATATCATTTACCTGGAAGCTTTCCCCAAGCGGTGTACCATCATTTAAAAAACGTCGGCAAAATACATCATCATTATCGAAACGGTAATCACTCCAAGCTACCGTAAATTTACCAATTTCATCAATACTTATTGATGGGCATATTTGGTTGGAAAGGTATAAAATATCCTCTACTTTAAAATTTTCACCAATAGGTGTACCATCACTTAAAAATCGTTGTAAATAGATATGCCATGGCCCATTACGAGTATCTTCCCATGTAATAATAAAATTATCATTGGTGTCGATGGCTATTGCAGGATTGCTCTGATAAGTATTCATAATATCATCGTTAACCAAAACATTTCCTCCTATCGGAGTACCATCATTAGAAAATTGCTGAAAATACACATCCGGTTCACTCGATTTACTTTTATTATTCATAATAATTTCCTGAATTTTCTTTTTATCAAGATGTTGAATATTCTCTTTATCAAAACTGCCTTCATCAGCATCTGACCAGGTAATTATAAAATCTCCATTTTTTTTAAAAACAACTTCAGGATAAAGGTTCATACATGCACTTATATAATTAACCTTAAAATTTTCACCTATTGGAGTAGCTTCGTTTGAGAACATCTGAGCATAAATTTCGCAACAATAGTCATTTCGGAAGTCTGCCCAGGATATTATAAACTTCCCATCATTACTGATAGCTATTGAAGGCGAAAGTGTAAAATTATTAACAGAAACATCATTCACTTTAAAATTGTCTTCAATCGCTACGCCATCGGCTGTAAAACGTTGTGCAAAAACATCTTTACTTCCCGAACGATTGTCAATCCAGGTAATAATAAAATTTTCGTTTTCATCGACAGCTATTGAAGGTTCGCCTTGATATTCACTTTTTGTATCATCATT
>CAZBSL010000224.1:0-5070 GCA_964494265.1 uncultured Bacteroidales bacterium | reverse complement strand
ATTTTAAACATACAATTGCCACACTAATTATTCTCCTATGCATTAACAATACCAGAGCCGATGAAGGAATGTGGATTCCTATTTTACTCGAATCACTAAATGAATCGGAAATGCAGGATATGGGTATGAAAATTTCAGCAGACGACATTTACAGCATAAATCATTCGAGTTTGAAAGACGCAATTGTTTTATTCGGAAGAGGTTGCACCGGAGAAATTATTTCCGACCAAGGTTTGCTTCTGACAAATCATCATTGTGGATATGGTGCCATTCAACGCCATAGTTCAATCGAGCATGATTATCTTACGGATGGTTTTTGGGCAATGAACAAATCGGAAGAACTTTCAAATCCCGGATTAACTGTAACTATGTTGATTAGAATGGAAGATGTTACGGAAAAAATTCTTGAAAATATTGATGATTATTTAAGCGAGGCCGAACGAGATTCAATTATTTCCGAAAATTCAAAGAAGATTGAGAAAGAAGCTATTGAAGGGACTGATTACAAAGCAAAAGTTAAACCTTTTTATTATGGTAATGAGTTTTATTTGATAGTTTCAGAAGTATTTGAAGATATTCGTCTTGTTGGTGCTCCACCTTCTAACATTGGCAAATTTGGTGGTGATACGGACAATTGGATGTGGCCCCGTCATACAGGCGATTTTTCTGTTTTCCGGATTTATGTTAATGAAGACAATCAACCTGAAGAGTATGCCGAAACCAATATTCCTTACAAACCAAAATATCATTTGCCAATCTCTTTAGAAGGTGTTGAAGAAGACGATTTTACTTTTGTTTTCGGTTATCCGGGCCGAACTCAGGAATATCTTCCGGGCTGTGCCGTAGAACTTATTACCGAAATTGAAAATCCGGAAAGAATAAAATTAAGAGAAAAAAAACTTGAAATTATTGAAAAAGAAAGAAACAAAAGCGATTTGGTTAGAATTCAGTATGCATCAAAATCAGCAGGAATTGCTAACGGTTGGAAAAAAATGATAGGTGAAAGCCGGGGAATTAATAAACTTGACGCATTAAATAAAAAAAACCTAACGGAAACTGAGTTCATCGAATGGGCTAATGCTACACCTGTTAGAATGAAAAAATATGGAAATTTGCTTAATAGATTTGAAGAAATTTACACAAAACTAAAACCAATACGACTTTCATTCGATTATCTGATTGAAGCCGGGCTTGGTATAGAAATAGTTCGTTACGCTCGATCTTACAACAATTTAATATTAATTAGCAAGGAAAAGAATTCCACTAAAGAAAACATTGAAGAATCGCTTGAAAGCTTAAAAAAATCGTCAGCAAAATATTTTAAAGATTATTACCAGCCTATCGACAAAGAAATTTTTATTGAAATGCTTACTGCTTATCAAAACAATATTAATAAATCGCAGCTTCCATCTATTTTTGAATTTATTGAGAACAAATTCCATAATGACTTCTCGCTTTATACCGATTATGTTTATAAAAAGTCCTTCATGACATCTGATTTAAAAGTCAATAAATTTCTTGATAATTATAAAGCATCAAAATACAAAAAAATATTAAAAGATCCAGCTTATCATTTATCATCAAGTATTTACGATTATTATTATAAAACTTTAAGGCCGGAACTTGCAAAATATAATACCGAACTTGACAGCCTTCAAAGAACTTATATGAAAGCATTAATGGAAAAGGATTCCGAAAAACGTTTTTATCCCGACGCTAACTCAAGCATAAGAGTTCATTATGGAAAAATTTCAGGATATGAACCTAATGATGCTGTTTCGTATAATTATTTTACTACCCTTAGCGGAATTATGGAAAAGGAAGACCCTGAAATTTATGATTATGTCGTTGAAGAAAAGCTAAAAGAACTTTACAATAATAAAGAATACGGGCAATATGCGGATAAAGACCAAAGTATGCATGTTTGTTTTATAGCAACAAATCATACAACCGGTGGTAATTCAGGCAGCCCTGTTTTAAATGCAGAAGGACAATTGATTGGTATTAACTTCGATAGATGCTGGGAAGGAACAATGAGCGATTTGATGTACGATCCTGATCAATGCAGAAATATCTCATTGGATATTCGCTATTGTTTGTTTTTGATTGATAAATTTGCAGGAGCAAAACATTTGATAGAAGAAATGACAATTATTAAATAATTTCAATTGTTAATTTTTTTTTTAACTTTGAAAAATGGTTTATATATTTAAATAATAGACTAATGTTTATAACGGATTTTTATATTTAAAATTTTAATTTGGTTTTTTTCTATTTAATTCATTTCTTTGCAGCGTTTAATAATAAAAAATTTAATTATGTCTGATATCGCAACAAGAGTAAAAGCTATCATAGTTGATAAGCTTGGCGTAGATGATGGTGAAGTAACACCGGAAGCAAGTTTCACCAATGATTTAGGTGCCGATTCACTCGACACAGTAGAATTAATAATGGAATTTGAAAAGGAATTTAGCATTGCTATTCCTGATGATCAAGCTGAAAAGATCAGCACAGTAGGTGATGCAATCTCCTACATTGAAGATAACACTAAATAGTAAAATTTATTTGCATGGAGTTAAGACGAGTTGTTGTAACAGGTCTTGGCGCTCTAACTCCATTAGGCAAAAACGTCGATGAATTATGGACTAATTTGCTAAATGGAGTTAGTAGTGCAGGTAATATAACCCATTTTGATGCTTCAAAATACAAAACACAGTTTGCTTGCGAATTAAAGGGTTATAATGCCAAAGATTATTTTGATCGTAAAGAAGCGAGGAAATTAGATTTATATGCTCAATACGCAATCATTGCGGCTGATAGCGCGATTAAAGATGCGGATATCAATCTGGAAAAAATTGATGTTGATAGAGTTGGTGTAATATGGGCTTCAGGAATAGGTGGAATAAATACTTTCACCCAAGAAATGATTGCTTTTGCTAAAGGCGATGGAACACCCCGATTCAACCCGTTTTTTATTCCAAAAATGATAGCAGATATTGCTGCCGGCCATATTTCTATTAAATATGGTTTTAGAGGCCCTAATTTTGCAACGGTTTCTGCTTGTGCTTCTTCGGCTAATTCATTAGTTGATGCATTCAACTACATAAGATTAAACAAAGCCGATATGTTCGTTGCAGGAGGCTCGGAAGCTTCAATATTCGAAGGTGGTATTGGTGGCTTTAATGCGATGCATGCAATTTCTACAAGAAACGATGATCCTAAGACAGCTTCAAGGCCTTTCGATAAAGATAGAGATGGCTTTGTATTAGGCGAAGGTGGTTGTGGACTTATTTTTGAAGAACTTGAACATGCAGTAAAAAGAGGAGCAAAAATTTATGCTGAAGTTGCAGGTGGTGGTCTCTCAGCTGATGCTTATCACATGACATCCCCTCATCCTGAAGGATTAGGTGCTCAAAAATGCATGAGTTACGCCATTGATGATGCCAATCTTAAACCTGAAGATATTGACCATATTAATACTCACGGAACATCAACTCCCCTTGGAGATATTTCAGAACCGATTGCAATTGTAAATCTTTTTGGCGATCGCGCTTATGAAATAAACATTAATTCTACAAAATCCATGACAGGGCATCTGCTTGGAGCTGCAGGTGCTGTTGAAGCAATTGCAACAGTTTTAACTGTTAAAAATGATATAATTCCTCCAACAATAAATCATTTTACCGACGATCCGAAGATTGACAATAAATTAAATTTTACTTATTGGAAAGCTCAAGAACGAGTTGTCAATGTGGCTTTAAGTAATACTTTTGGTTTTGGAGGTCATAATGCTTCTATTGTTTTCAAAAAGTTTAAAAATTAAATAATAGACTATCGCTTGAATTTATTCAGGTTAATAAGAATTTTCTTTTCTTCAGAAAAACAATTATTTTTTTCAATAAAAAATATTTTCGGCTTCTATCCACGCAATATTTTTTTATACAAACTTGCATTTCGCCACAAGTCAGTAGCCTCTGAAATTATTAATGGAATAAAAATTTGTAATGAACGCTTGGAATATCTTGGTGATGCGGTTTTAAGTTGTATTGTTGCCGATTTTCTTTTCAAAAGATTTCCTTTTAAAGATGAAGGTTTTCTTACTGAAATGAGATCGAAAATTGTCAGCAGATCTCAACTCAACAAGCTCTCCAAAAAATTAGGCCTTGATAAGTTTATTGTTGCAAAGGTTGATATAGGAAACAGAAATAATTCAATTAAAGGTAATGCTTTTGAAGCTTTTATTGGAGCAATGTACATGGATAAAGGATATACATTTACAAAAAAAATCCTTATCAATTACGTCATTAATGTTCATTTTGATATTGATAAACTTGAAACAATAGATATAAATTTTAAGAGCAAGCTTCTTGAGTGGACTCAAAAAGGAAAAAAAACATTAGAATTTAAAATGATAAATGAGATTGGAACCGGTTTTTCAAAACAATATGTTGTTGAAGTGTATGTTGATAACAAACCTTATGCTAAGGGGCAGGGATTTTCAATAAAAGCTGCCGAACAAAGTGCTTCCGAAAAGGCGTTTATCATTCTGACTCCGAAAATAGAATTACAGAAAAATTAAATCACACGGTTCATAAGAGCCTACCTTCATTAAAAATCAAAAATTGTCAATCGAAAATTCTGATTTTTTCTTACCTTTGGCAGTAATATGGCAATATTAAAATCAAAATTGGATTTTGAACACTATTCGATGATAGGGATTTCGTGTCATTTAAAAGATTATCGACTTACTTATTATTTAAATAAATTCTTGGGTATCGATTTAAAAAAATCAAAAGAATTTCCGATCAAAAAAGAGGAAATCAAGGAAAGTTTTCATTTTTCATTTTTCATTTATAATGATAAAAATAAAGAAACCTCATATTATTTGATCTCAAATCATAATCCCGAAAGCAAACTATTTCCTTCACAAAAACAAATTGATTACTTTCTTATTTCTAAAGATTTATTTTGCAAAGAAGATGAGGTGGAAATTATTAATAGAATCAAATCAATCCCCTATGTTTTAACTTCTTATAAAATAGAGTTATCGAAAATTCGTTCAATTAATAA
>CAZBSL010000223.1:1281-5070 GCA_964494265.1 uncultured Bacteroidales bacterium | reverse complement strand
TTGAATTATTCTTTGTCCATTTTCTTATTGCTTTTTTAATATGCCATGTTCTTAAGAGCAATAGGTCAAGAAGTTTGTAAAACAGAATTCTCAATAAAACTGAATTATTAAAAACTGCCCCAAGGCTTCTTTTTATCGGGTCGTATTGCATTATCTATATTTTCTACTTTTTTATTAGTTTATTGTGTGTTACATATTGAGTGTTTTTATTTCATCAAACATAAAGTTTTGAAATAAAAATAATTATTATCAATTCTATTCAATAGAGCACTAAATTTTTCAAAAATTTATTATCAAAACACATTATTCATCCAATAATTTTTCAATATTTTCAATATAATCCAATGAATCATCAAGATAGAAACTAAGTTCTGGGACAGCTCTTAACTGATTTTTTACTTTCATCGCCAAATTATGTCTTATTTCCCTTGAGTGTTGTATTATTTTATTGAGTAGTTGTTCATTATCTTTAGCTAAAAATAAACTTAAATAGATTTTTGCCAGAGATAAATCTTTTGTTACGTAAACCTTAGTTACTGTGATCATAGCACCACCAAACAGTCTATTTGACTCCGTTTGAAGTATTTCGCCAATGTCTTTTTGCAATAGCTTTGCTATTTTGCTTTGTCGTTTTGATTCCATGCTGCAAAGGTAGGGATTTTATAAAATTCGTTTTGTTTAAATTAGAGCCTGATTATAATGTTAATAAAAAACCACTAAAATGGTTAGTGAAACTTCATGTCTTAAGCAATCCCTGACTTAGGTCGTGGGTTACTAATGAAATATGAAAACATCTAATCGTTTTAACGGTTTTGGAAATCAAATATTGAAACTTTGTGGAGAGACACTATTTGATACAACCAAAATAATTTATACGGATATTGTATATTTGCAAAAAAAGAGCATTTAAGTTAAATATTATTTGCAAGAAGCAATATTTTAAGCCGCTAAGTTCAAGAACATGAAAAAAATAAAAGAAGAAATACAAAAGCTTTCAAAAAAATATTTTTCCGAAATAGTTGATTATAGAAGATCATTACACAAATGCCCCGAATTATTTTTTCAGGAATATAAAACAGCCGAATTTATTGCTTCAAAACTATCGGAATTTCAAATTCCCTTTACAAAAGGAATTGCAAAAACCGGAATTGTAGGTTTAATAAAAGGCAAAAACCCTGATTCAAAAGTTGTTTTGCTAAGAGCCGATATTGATGCTTTGCCTTTAACGGAAGAAAACCACATTGATTATAAGTCGGAAAACCTTGGTGTTATGCATGCTTGCGGGCACGATGTTCACACGGCCTCTTTGCTTGGCACGCTTAAAATTCTAAATAAAATTAAAGATAAATTTGACGGAAGCATTAAGTTTATTTTTCAACCTTCGGAAGAAAAGTTTCCCGGTGGGGCAATTGCGATGATAAATGAAGGGATTTTAGAAAATCCGAGACCCGACAATGTTTTCGGGCAACATGTTTTTCCGGAGCTTGAAGTTGGGAAAATCGGGATAAAATCGGGTCAATATATGGCCTCATCCGATGAAATTATTTTGCGAATAAAAGGCAAGGGCGGGCATGGAGCAATACCTCACGCCACCATTGACCCCATAATAATTGCTTCTCATATTCTGCTTGCTTTGCAGCAAATTTCGAGTCGTTATGCTGCCCACGATATGCCGACAGTACTTTCGTTCGGAAAAATTATCGCAAACGGAAGTTTTAACATTATTCCTGATGAGGTTTATATTGAAGGCACTTTTAGGACTTTCGATGAAAATTGGAGATATAAAGCACACCAAAGAATTAAAGAAATTGCAAAGGCTATTGCTAAAGGAATGGGAGGAAGTTGTGATGTTGACATTGCAGTTGGATACCCGGCTTTGGTAAATGATGAATTAACAAGTAAAAATACAAAAAAGTACGCAACTGAATATCTTGGAAAACATAATGTTGTTGATTTAGATGTTAGAATGACCGCCGAAGATTTTGCCTATTTTGCTGAAAGAATACCTTCATGTTTTTACAGGCTTGGTGTTAAAAACGAAGAAAAGGGCATAACTTCCAATTTGCATACTCCTACATTTAATGTTGACGAAAATTGCCTGGAAACAGGAATGGGGCTAATGGCTTGGATTGCTGTTAATGAGTTGAAAAATAATTAATAAAGCTGTATTAAAGAAGCATAAAAAATGGAAATTAAGATAATTGGCTTTGATGCCGATGATACACTTTGGGTTAATGAGCCAAATTACAGAGAAGCCGAAAAAGAATTTTGCGATATTTTAACAAATTATATTTCCGAAAAAGAAGCTGAAAAAGCACTATATAAAACTGAAATGCAAAACCTTGATCTCTATGGATATGGTGCCAAAGGATTTATGCTTTCGCTAATTGAAACTGCAATTAAAATTTCTAAAGGAAACATTAGTTCAAATGAAATTTTAAATATTATTGCAATTGGTAAAAAACTACTGCAAAAACAAATAGTTTTATTAGATGGTGTCGAAAATGTTTTAAAAAATGTTAGCAAAAGATACAAATTAATTATTGCAACCAAAGGCGGTCTTTTAGATCAGGAAAGAAAACTCAAAAAATCGGGACTTGCTAAGTATTTTCATCATATTGAAATTATGAGTAATAAAAACCCCGACGATTATCAAAAACTTCTTCTGCATCTCGAAATTAAAGCAGAGGAATTTCTGATGATAGGAAACTCATTGAAATCGGATATTTTCCCGGTTATTTCATTGGGTGGTAAAGCAATTCATGTTCCTTATCACACAACATGGATACACGAAGAAATTGATGGCTCACATAATTCAAACAAAAAATACATGGAAGTTGAAACACTTTCAGATATTTTGGAATTATTATAAAATGAAACAATATCCCGATGATTACATGTTCCGGTGATTTATTATCTGTAATAATCTGAGATCCCGATAGCTATCGGGAGCGGGAAACAAATTTAAACAAATGAAAAAACCTCTAAATATTAATGAATGGGCAAGAAAAGATCATTTTTATTTCTTCAAAGATTTTTCTGATCCGTTTTTCGGAATTTGCACCGAAGTCGATTGCACAATTGCCTACAAAAAAGCAAGGGAATTGAAAGTTTCGTTTTTTCTGTATTATCTACACAAATCACTAAAAGCGGCTAACGAAGTTGAAGAATTCCGATACAGGACTGAAAGTGAATATGTTGTTGTTTACGATGTTGTTCATGCTTCGCCGACTATCAAACGAAAGGATAATACTTTTGGTTTTTCCTATATCGATTTTATCGAAAACTTTGAAGAGTTTTTAATTTCTGCAAAAAAATCTATTAAGAAAACTCAAAACGAAAAAGGATTAATACCCGCCGTGAAAAACGAAAATGTTATTCATTACTCAGAGTTGCCGTGGATTAAATTTACTTCAATAAAATATCCTCAAAACTCTCCAAAAAATGATTCTATTCCAAAAATAACCTTTGGAAAAGATTTTATTCACAATAATAAAAAACTCATGCCGGTTTGTATCCATGTTAACCATGCTCTTATGGATGGTTTTCATGTGAGTAAATATCTTGAGTTATTTCAAAATTTTTTAAATGAATAATAAAGCAAACAAATCAGCGTACCTTTACAAAAAAAAATATTAATTAATAAAATCATTTAAACTATGAAAAAGTATTGCTTATCTGTTTTATTATTATTTTCATTTTCCTGTTTAATCCAAGCCCAAAACTATGAAACCGGTATCGGCCTCAGAGGAGGTTTTGCTTCAGGCATAACCGTAAAACATTTTTTAA
>CAZBSL010000223.1:0-1181 GCA_964494265.1 uncultured Bacteroidales bacterium | reverse complement strand
ATTTCTGTCAGATACACGATTAAAAGTAAAAGGTATTAGGCTTTTTGATTCAATGAGTAAATGATAGAATGCTAAAATAATTATTCATTCATTTATACTTTTATTTTCTTATATACCTTATATGGTTAAATTTTTAAACACATGAAAGTAGGTAATCAAGATTACAAAACCGTTTGGATGCAAGGCAAGAATGTTTTTTTAATTGAACAAAACCTTCTTCCATTTAATTTTGAAATTTATAAAGCTCAAACATATTCCGAAACAGCTTACGCAATAAAAACCATGATTGTAAGAGGAGCCGGTGCCATAGGTGCCGCAGCCGGATATGCTATGGCTCAAGCGTTTTTACAAGCACCCGAAAATGACCTTTTAAATTTTGTATCAAAAGCAAAAAGCGAAATAGAAGCTACAAGGCCCACAGCCCGAAATTTGTTTTATGCAACGGAACTGGTTTTTGAAGCAGGGAAAATAGCTGTTCAAAATGCTGTTGATAAAGCAAAGGAAGTTGCAGCAAAAGATGCCGACGATACAAAAAAAATTGGTGAATTCGGGAATGAATTAATAAAAGACGGTTTTTCAATTCAAACACATTGCAATGCAGGTTGGCTTGCTTTTGTTGATTACGGAACAGCTTTGTCGCCAATATATTTTGCAAATAAAGCAGGCAAAAAAATATTTGTTTATGTTGATGAAACCAGGCCGAGAAGCCAGGGTGCCCGGCTCACAGCCTGGGAACTTCATAACGAAAATATTCCGCATGTGATTGTCCCCGATAATGCCGGAGCATATTTAATGTCGAAACAAAAAGTTGATATGATGATTGTTGGAGCCGACCGCATTGCTGCAAACGGCGATGTAGCCAATAAAATCGGGACTTACGAAAAAGCTGTTCTTGCAAAAGAATTTGGAGTCCCGTTTTATGTAGCAGCACCAAGCTCAACCTTCGATGCCGAATGTAAAACAGGCGATGAAATAATTATTGAAAACCGCGATCAGGATGAAGTTTTATATCAAAGCGGCCTGAATGAAAAAGGCAAATTAGAAAAAATTCTTGTCTGTTCCCCCGGGTCCAACGCCTTAAACCCTGCTTTCGATGTTACTCCCGCAAAATATATAACCGGGATTATTACTGAAAAAGGGATAGTGGAAGCAAATGAAAAATCTATTGCTTCTTTGTTGGG
>CAZBSL010000222.1:0-5125 GCA_964494265.1 uncultured Bacteroidales bacterium | reverse complement strand
AAAAGCATTGCTGTTGTTGCAGAAGAAATGGATAGAACTGTTTATGGATTAAGAAGGGTAGGAAGGGATTTTATTTTTCCGGATGATACCATAGTTTTGAAAAACACTGATAAACTTCTTGTTCTTGACGATGAAACAATTGATGAAAATAAAACCGGCATTAATGCAAAGGAATTGAGAAAATTGGTAATAGTTGATGACAATCCGATTATTTTACATTTATATGCAAGATTATTTCAAAAAAACGGATTTTTCCCGATTACGGCTACAAACGGTGAAGAAGGTTTCGATCTAATAAAACAGGAAAAACCCGTAGCTGCGGTGATTGATTTTATGTTACCTGTTTTGTCAGGTATTGAATTATGTTCTAAAATCAGGAAAGACAAAAATCTCGATAACATAAAATTAATTTTGTTTACAGGTGACCAGGAAGAAGAAACAAATATAAGGGCATTAAAAGCCGGAGCTGATGAAGTTGTTATTAAAAGCCCGGATGCTCATAAAATTATCAATACGGTGATTAATATTCTGAATTAATTATGGATTCTTACCTCCCAATTACCGGGCCCATATATTTCAAACTCAAATGTTACTAAGAGTTGAGCAGTATGTATTTTATTCCAAGTCATATAATTAACTTTTCCAGTAAAAGGAAATACTATGAATTCATAACCAATTGCATTTCCTAACTTCATTTCAATCCCACTACTACCCGATATCAGAAATTCGGAAATTCCTCTATTTGGTGATCCGTTTTGTATAAAAGAAATTAGAACTCTATCCGGATTGCCTTTGCCTATTCTTTCAATGCTATATCTGTCAACACCCTTATTAATTAATACTTTTGGCTTCATTGGTTCGGGCCCTAAATATTTTCCTTTTTCCCATAAACCATCCTGAATACAATCTTTATTATCAAATTTAAAGGTGTATATTCCTTTTCCTTCTCTTTTTCCACCCAACCATTCTCCAATATATTTTGCACCGCTTGCATAAGTATATGTTCCAACACCCTCAGGTAAGCCTTTTCTAAAACGGCCTTCGTAAGTATCTATTCCGACTGCTTTTCCTTTACCCTGAGCAAGGCCCTTTTTGCATTTCCCCTCATAAGTTCCCGAAATTTCAGGTAATAAAACTTTGCATTCTTTTTGGCCAAAGACAAAAACACTCAGAGCAAAAAAAATAATTAACAATTTGATTCTTTTGTAGTTTTTCATAGTTTTTGATTTCAAATATATTATATTAAAATTAAATAACAAACAATCAATAGAAAATCGCTGAATCTTTCGGGATTACCATTTTTATAATAATCTTTATTAAGAAATTTTCATTGTCAAATTAATACTGATTATTTACAATATTTCGAATTAATTATAAATTTTTACTTCCCAATTTCCCGATCCATAAATAACAAATTCAAATGTTGCACGACACGTAGCACTATGAATTTTATTCCATGTATAATATTCAAGTTTTGCGGTAAAAGGAAATTCTACAAATTCATATCCCATTGAACTTCCTAATTTCATTTCAACCCCACTACTTGCAGTCATAAGAAGTTCAAAGATTTCATTGTTTGGTGATCCATTTTGAAAAAAAGAAATCATAACCCTATCGGGATTACCTTTGCCAATTCTTTCAATCTTATATCTGTCAACACCACTACTATTTATTAATCTTGGTTTTTTAGGTACCGGCCCCAAGTATTCCCCTTTTTCCCATAAACCATCTTGAATACTATCACTACCATTAAATTTAAAAGTGTATATTCCTTTTCCTTCTCTTTTTCCACCCAACCATTCTCCAATATATTTTGCACCGCTTGCATAAGTATATGTTCCAACACCCTCAGGTAAGCCTTTTCTAAAACGGCCTTCGTAAGTATCTATTCCGACTGCTTTTCCTTTACCCTGAGCAAGGCCCTTTTTGCATTTCCCCTCATAAGTTCCCGAAATTTCAGGTAATAAAACTTTGCATTCTTTTTGGCCAAAGACAAAAACACTCAGAGCAAAAAAAATAATTAACAATTTGATTCTTTTGTAATTTTTCATTTTAATATTATTAATGTGTTATACTTCTATCTAATAATAAATAATCAATCAAAAATAATCAAGTTTTTACTCAATCGGTTCCCAATCAGCAAAACGATCGAAAATCAAGAAGGTTTTGGGTTCGGTTATTTGAAAATCATTTGAATTATAAGTCCAACCCATTGTTTCCGAGCCACCACCACTCTCAGTTGTAATTAGAAAGCGATTGGCAAGATGTCCGAAATAATTAGCCTGATCGCGTGGAGAAAATCTATCGCCACCACTCGGATCGACGGGAATCCATCCATAGTCAGGCAAATAAATTTCAACCCAGCGATGGAAAACATCATCGAAGCTTGATTCATCACCCCTCACAACTACCGAGCCGACATAACGAGCCGGCAAACCTGCCGCTCTGCACATTGAGATATAAACAAAAGAATATTCGGAACACGAACCATTTCCTCTTTCTAAAACAGTTGGAGCAGTATTCCATCCACCGACCATTTCGTAATACATATTATCAATCAAGTAATTGAATATTTTTCGGGCAATCCAAAAGGGATTTTTTTCATTTCCCACCACATTTTTAACCGCATTCTGAATTACAGGATGATCAATTCCGTATTTTTCATTATTTTCAAGATATAATTCGGTAATTTCCGTAGGAATTTCTTCAAGCGGCCCGACTTTATCGGGGAAAATAAAATATCTGATATCATAAACAGATGCATTTACAAACATTTCAGCTTCTCGAATTTCACCAGATGGAATGTTTTTAAACTCAAAATGAGCAGTCTCCTGCCCCCATTTATCTTTTATAATTTCGTTTGGTTTTGGAGAGTATATTATTTCACCATTAATTTTCTGGTTCGGCCTATCCACAGGAATTGCAATGTGAATATCAACATCTTTTGCTTTACCCGGGCCAAAGTTTGTAAGCTGATGGATAAGCGTAATTTTGGAATTTCGTTGCTTGCTGAGTTTAAAATTCTGCTGACCACCAATCTCAAGTTCATATATTTTATCATACTCTGAATCCGCAGACCATAAATTCTCGCCGGCATAACATAAACCCCTTGAATAAGGCCCCGGAGAGTCGGTGATAATAATTACACATCCCGATTCGGGATCGACCATATAAATCTCATCCCTGATTCTATCCGAAACCCATAAATATTTTCCGTCAAAAGTCAAACCGCGTGGGTCAACCGAAGGTGATTTTAATGAACGTATTGTCGTTCCGTCGTCAGGACTGAATTGTATTAACTCATCGGAAGCATCATCAACACACCACAAATATTCTCCATCCCAACATAAACCGCGTGGCGAAGAAGTTGGTGATTGTACAACTTTCAAAATTGTTCCATCTTTAGGGTCAAGGCGATAAATAACTCCGTTGTAATTTTCTGATAAAGGAATTCCTCCTTTTACATCAGCATTCCATAATGCTTCGCCATCCCAGGCCAGTCCGGTGGGCCAATAAGCCGGTGAGGGAATACTTCTGATTACTTTTCCGGTTTTCGGATTTATACAGAAAAGTTTATCGGCTTTACGATCGGCAAGCCATAAATTATCTCCATCAAAAGTCATTCCGGTGGGAAATTTACCCGGAGTGTTAAACGACTGTATAACTTCCCCTGTATAAGCAAAAAGAAAAACCGGAAAAAAAATCATTGAAGCAATAAACAGAACAAAAATTCCTGAAAATGTTTTTTTCATAACAATAATATTTTCGTATATAATTAAATATTTATTATAAAATAATCGGATAAAATTAATAATAATATTGAGACTTAAGATAAAAAGCTGCTGATTGGCTAAATAATATTTTGATTTTCTGGGCTATAATATATATGTGTATTATTTATACCTTTTTGTAAATTTGGATATTTTTTATCCGTGATATTTATCGGGTTAAAAAACAGCTATTACACAAAGAATTACAGAGAGTAAAAAAAGTTTCACAAAGAAAAATGAACTATCAGTATCCGGTCGTAAAGAGAAAAATTGCCACAGATTAACAGATAAATAGGGCTATAAACTTGGTTTAGGGATAATATCTCTTTTGAGAGTATATGATTGATTTTAGAGTGTTTTCACTTTATAAGGAAGCCCATCTCTTTTAAGTTTCATTAAAATAGCATAAGCGATATTTAGCCATATAATTCTTGATCTACGCAATTGAAAATAATTCGTAATTTGAACGCAGATTTTTAAAATAGTATTTTGACTTTTTTATTTCGCAAATCAAATAATATCAATGATCTTTAAAAGAACATAAAATGAAATATAAAAACTTATCAATTAATAAAGAAATCTTTGGGGAAATTAATGATCACAAGGTGTACCTTTTTACTTTAAAAAATAATAATGGAATGCTTGTAAAGATCACAAATTTTGGTGGAATTATTCAATCACTGATAGTTCCAGATAAATATGGACAAAGCGATGATATTGTACTCGGTTTTGACAATCTTAATGAATATCTTGCTGAACACCCTTATTTCGGAGCTATTGTTGGAAGGTGTTGCAACAGAATTTCAAATGCACGATTTACTCTCGATGGGATTGAATATAAGCTTTATGCAAATAATGGAAACGATCATCTTCATGGAGGAAATGAAGGTTTTGATAAGAAAATCTTTGATGTTGAAGAATTTAAAGATCAGAATTCTGTTGGAATAATTTTAAGATATTTAAGTCCCAACGGTGAAGAAAACTATCCAGGAAACCTTCTATTAAAAATCATTTATTCTCTTAACAATAGTAATGAGCTAAAAATTCAATATGAAGCTAAAACCGATAAAGCCACTCCTTTAAACCTTACCAATCATTCGTATTTCAATTTGGCAGGTGCAGGAAATGGGAAAATTTATAAACATATTTTATCTATCGATGCTGATAAATACACGGTTCTTAACGAAAACCTGATTCCAAGCGGTGAAAACCGTGATGTTTCGGAAACCGACTTTGATTTCAGAAAACCTCATAAAATCGGGTCGAGAATTAATAATTTCCCAGAACCCGGATACGATATTAATTACGTATTAAACAACAAAAATAAACTCAAAAAAGTCATAAAAATTGACGAA
>CAZBSL010000221.1:0-5133 GCA_964494265.1 uncultured Bacteroidales bacterium | reverse complement strand
CTTGCTTTAACACTTTTACCATAAATCAAGGGCTGAAAAACCAAGCCGTCGTTTATGTTTATTGTGAAGTAAATTAATAGAATTTTTATTACTAAAGGCATTACGGCTGTATTAATATCAAAACTCAAGGCACTTGTTACTCCAATAATTACGGCAAGTGTTCCACCTATTATCGGCCCAATGTATGGAATAATAACGGCAATTCCTGCAAAAAATCCAATTAGTAAAGCATTATGTATTCCAAAAATTGTCATAGAAACAGTTATGAGTGTTATCATCAAAATAATATCAGCAAATAAACCGATAAAGTATCTTGACAACAATCGCTTACATTGGTGCATTACAGCTCTTGTTTTATCATGATATTTTACATTAACAATTGTCATAATTGCCTCGGGAAGCATTTTTCGGTTTTTCAGCATAAAGAAAGTAATAAAGATTACTGCGAAAAAACCTATAAAAAATTGCCCTGTTGCTCCAAGAATATGCTTCATAACGCCCGAAAAAGTAGCAATATTAATAACCGATAATAAACGATCTTTCAAATGAGATTCTATGCTTTCGTTTTCATTCATTATCCCATATTGAACAAGAAGATTTTTTATATCGCTTAACTGGCTCTCAAAATTATCTCCAATAATCTTGAAGTTTAGATTTGAGATCATGTGTGCCTCTTTGATAAACAACGGAATAAAAATTAAAAAAATAGTTAGAAAGAACGAAATAATTAATAAAGTTGTAAGTATTGTGCTTAGCACATGGGGAAATCTTAACTTTTTATCAAAAAAACTTACAATTGGATTTCCGATTATTGATAAAACAGCAGCAATGAGAATATATATTACTACGGTTGAATAAAACCAAAATAAAAAGACTGTTGTTGAAAGAATTACAATATAAAAAAATAAGCGATATTTTTGAAACATAATTTTTTTGTTTATTGACAAATATAATAATTCTCGCTGACTTCAAAATACTAATGAAAATATTTTCATTTAAAAAACTGAATTCTGAAATTAATCAATAATACTTTTATTAAAAATCAAAAATCCAAAATTCAATAAAAACGAATATTTCTCACCTGTTCTGTCATAATAATTATAAGATAGGGATAAAGGCCCAAATGGTGTATTATATACCAAAGAAGCCGAACCCATTAAAGATCTGTACGAAAACTCCTTACCATAGGTTGCTGTTAAATCAACAGGATTTTCTTCAATAGCTTTATATGGCTGAAAAACATAAACCTCAAGTCTTGTCTCAAAATTCTTATTGAACGAAAATATAGTTTTAAACCCCGCTGCCCCGAAATTATGTGCACGATAATTGGGTAAAAACAAAGTTTCGCTTTCCGGAATGGGCTTAAATGCTGGTGAAAATAACATACTTGAAGTATAATTTTTAAATAAACTTTGGTTTGAAAGCCTCAGTTCACCGTAAAACCCAAACGTAAATCTTCCAATTTTTTTGAAATAATTATCCCAAATAATATTCAAACTATACCATTCGTGATCACAATTACAGTTTTCAGAACTTTGGGATGTGGAGCCCGGCATGTTTTTTTCAATCCCGTTAATATGCGATAAAGAAACAAGGAATTTTACACCCGAATTTGCATATTGTTTTCTGTTAAGAGTATTTAATTCGAAACATAATTCTTCTTTTAACAATTCAAATGTAGTTTTATCAGTTGTATCCGAACGAGTAAAATAATTTGTTTGGTAATATTTATCGCTAATAAATCCATAAGCAATTCCAAATTCAAGTTTTCCGGTATTCGTTGCCGGTATCCCAGTTTCAAATTCAAAATATGATTCATTATGTATTAAAAAAGAAGGAGTTTTATCTTCAAAAAAATGAATGCTGTTTTTGAAATAATCTTTATGATTATGTGTAAAATCAAACTTAAGGTAAAAAGGAAGAGAAGTGGAAAAATCCATTCTTCCAAGCAATTGAGCTGAACTATAAAAACGTCCGAAATATGCATTCGAACTTAGAGTAAAGGCTTGTTTACCGAGCGATTTATATTCAATACCAATGAAAGCTTCGTTAATAGCATTTGATGAGAGGTTACCACCAAATTGAAATTTAAAATCTTTCGATTTTTTTACAAGAAGATGCAACTCATATAATTTGCTGTTTTTATTAAATTTTGCAGTAGGGAAAATGTTAATAATTTGGCCATCTTCAATTAAACGAAAATATTTTTTAGTTAATTCATCTTGACTTATTTCTTTTTGTTTTTTATTCCATAGAATATTTCGAATATATTGAGCCTGATTTGAATTAACTCCTGAAATGATAATTGTGTCAAAAATTAGAACGGGTTCTTTCTTTTTGAATTCCATTCTTTTTTTTGTAACTTCATCTACTGTAGCAGTTTTTTTAACTGTTTTTCTAATTTTCGGAATGGCCCGAATGGCAGCCTTGTATCCACTATCGACAAACATCTCCACCTTGCTAAAATCCATTAAATCCGTATTCTCAAGATTTGGGGAAATTAAAACATCATTATCACCAATACATGAATAATCAGTATTTTCCATTAACATATTCTGAATTTGAGTGAGAATATCATCCTGATCGGGTGCTCCGTAATTTCCAGCAGCTTTGCTCCCAATTATTATATCGGGATGAAAATCATCATTTGCTACATTTGCCGGAAAATTATTATACATTCCTCCGTCAAAAAGGAGTTTTCCATCAATTTTGATCGGACTAAATAAAAATGGAAATGTTGAAGATGCACGAATTGCCGAACCAAGCTGCCCATTGCGAAGAATAACTGCCTGGTTTGAATCAATATCTGAGGCCACACATCTGAAAGGAATAAACAAGCTGTCAAAATTATAATTTGCTGCGGCACTTTGCTTTGCGAAGATTTCTAAAAAGGCATAATCCATTTCATTCGGAGATATTATGCTATTTGGTAATCTGAATGAAAGTGATTTTTCAAAGCTTGCATTAATACTTACCCAAGATGAATTCGGCATTAACTTTTTAAAATAATATTTGTATTTTTTTTGTATCCCACCTGAAGTCCAACGTTTAAACTTTTCAGAAGATATTAAATCTTCAATTTCATCTGGTGAATAACCACAAGCATACAAACCCCCAATTACAGCTCCCATTGATGTCCCTGAAATATAATCAATTGGTATCTGATTCTCTTCTAAAGCTTTCAGTACTCCAATATGGGCGATTCCTTTTGAACCTCCCCCACTTAAAACTACTGCAACTTTTTGTGCAGAGGATTTATTTATAAAAAACAATAAACCAATCAATAATATAAATAAAATTCTTTGTAAACAATAATTGATTTTGGCTTTTCCTAATTTATTTATACACATAGAATAAATCTAAACTGAATATAAAAGTATATATTTTATTAATACAAAATCAAATAATATTAAAAAAATTCATTACAATTAGTTTTAGAGAAGAGTTTTGAACTTTTGTATTTGTTTTTGCAACTAAATCAAATTTATGTAATTTTGAGAAAAATCGAAAATGGAAAAACAAAGATGCAACTGGACTAAAAACGATATAGCAATGAACCATTATCACGACACCGAGTGGGGAGTTGCTGTTCATGATGATAAAAAATTATTTGAATTTATCTTGCTTGATACCTTCCAGGCGGGCCTAAGTTGGATGACCGTTTTGCATAAACGTGAGAATTTTAGAGAAGCTTTTGATAATTTCAATTTTGAAAAAATCGCCTTATATGATGAAGAAAAAGTTTCAGAATTAATGAATAACAAAGGAATCATTAGGAATAAACTTAAAATCAATAGCGCAATTTCTAATGCAAAGCTATTTGTCGAAATTCAGGAAAAATATGGATCATTCGATAAATATATTTGGAAATTTGTTAATGGAAGGACTATAATAAATAAATGGAAAACATTGCAGGAAATTCCAGCAACTTCTGTCGAATCGGATGCGATGAGCAAAGAATTAAAGAAACTCGGTTTTAAATTTGTCGGTTCTACAATTTGCTATGCTTTTATGCAAGGTGCAGGAATGGTTAACGATCATTTGATTAGTTGTTTTAGGTATAATGAAGTGTGATATCGTTTCAAATTCAAAAACTTAATTAAAACTTCACTCTTGAGAAATAAAATTAGATATCATCTTGAACAATTGTTCACAGAATGGGCAAATGAAAAAGTTATAGAATTTCTTGAATTACCGAAATCGGGTTCCGATAGGCAATATTTCAGAATTAAAGGAAAGAGCAAGAGGGCAATAGGTGCATATAATTCGAATAAATACGAAAACGAAGCCTTTATTTCTTTTGCTAAAACTTTTTTTAAAAACGGATTGAAAGTACCGGAAATATACTTGTTTGATAAAGAAAAAGATATTTATTTGTTAGAAGACCTCGGTGAGATCAGCCTTTTCTCACTACTTCAAAAAAAGCCTTCCGACAATCGTTTCGATGAAACAATTATTGATTATTATAAAAAGTCGCTTCAGGAACTAATTAAATTTCAGCTTACATCTGCCGGCAGTATTGATTATTCGCTCTGCTACCCACGTGGAAAATTAGATAAGCAATCATTTTTATGGGATTTAAACTATTTTAAATATTATTTTCTAAAACCAACATATATTCAGTTTGATGAACAAAAACTGGAAAATGATTTTTATAAGTTTTCTGAATTTTTAGAAAAGGCAAATAGTAATTATTTTGTTTTCCGCGATTTCCAGGCTCGAAACATTATGATTAAAAACGATGAACCTTTTTTTATCGACTTTCAGGGTGGAAGAAAAGGTGCTTTGCAATATGATTTAGTTTCATTACTTTTTCAGGTTAGAGCTGAAATTCCTGAAAACATTAAACAAGAATTATTTGATTTTTATTTAAAAGAATTGAAAAAATATATCACCATAAATATTGAAGATTTTAATAAATATTTTGAAGGATTTAAATTAATCCGATTATTGCAGGTGCTAGGAGCTTACGGATTTCGAGGAATAATTGAACGAAAATCGCATTTTCTGAAAAGCATTCCGCCTGCGATCAATTCAGTCAATTATTTTTTAAAGAACTCTAAATTAGAAATAAATTTACCTGAACTTTTTAAATCATTAAAAATGCTTGTGGAACAAGAGAAAAATAAAAAA
>CAZBSL010000220.1:0-5133 GCA_964494265.1 uncultured Bacteroidales bacterium | reverse complement strand
GACGAGAATAAAGATTCTCAAAAAAAAAGCCCCATCGAATTTCGATAGGGCTTTTTAATTTTTTTATGATTTCTAAAGAATTGGAAGCTATTTTTTTACTTCATCTACAATTGCTTTAAAAGCCTCGGGATTGTTTACTGCAAGATCGGCAAGGACCTTACGGTTTATTTCAATATTATTTTTGTTCAATAAATCCATAAATACCGAATAGCTAAGGCCATATTGCCTCACTCCGGCATTTATTCGAGCAATCCATAATGCTCTGAAAGTTCGTTTTTTATTTTTTCTGTCGCGATAGGCATAAACTTGGCCTTTTTCGTAGGCATTTTTAGCTACCGACCAAACATTTTTTCTCCTGCCAAACTGTCCTTTGACAGCTTTCAGGATCTTTTTCTTTCTTTGCTTTGCAGCAACTTTGTTTACTGATCTTGGCATTTTTTTTCTTTTTTTACTTTAGCGTTCTTGGTTTTCTAAGAATCTTATTGGCTAAAAGCAAGTTTAACAATAAATTAATTACTTTTGGATCATCTCTCTTACATTTTTTTCGTCAGCTTTATCAACGATAGCAAAATGAGTTAAATTACGTTTTTGCTTTTTTGTTTTTTTCGTTAAAATGTGACTTTTGTAAGCGTGTTTCCTTTTAATTTTACCTGTGCCCGTTACGGTGAATCTCTTCTTAGCACCGGATTTTGTTTTCATTTTTGGCATTACAAAAAATTTTATTTTAATTATATATTAAGTTTTGCAACAAAATATTTTCGGCTGCAAAAGTAATTTCTTTTTTCGAATAATAGGAAAAATTATTTTTTGGGAGTGATTATCATTATCATTCGCTTTCCTTCAAGTTTAGGTAATCGTTCAACTTTCCCATATTCAATTAACTCTTGAGCAAATTTTAACAAAACTATCTCTCCCTTGTCTTTGTAAATAATTGATCGTCCTTTAAAAAAAACATCAACTTTTACTTTTGCACCATCCTGTAAAAACTTAATTGCATGCTTTAGTTTGAAATCAAAATCATGTTCATCGATATTCGGGCCAAGTCTGATTTCTTTAACAATAATCTTTGCGGACTTGGCTTTCAGCTCTTTTTGCTTTTTCTTATTCTCGTAGAGAAATTTCTTGTAATCAATAATTTTACAAACCGGGGGGTTTGCATTTTCTGATATCTCAACTAAATCAAGTTCAAGTTTCTTGGCTTGTTCAAGTGCATCTTTTGTATTACAAATACCTTGTTCAGCATTGTCGCCAACTAAGCGAATCACAGGAATAGTTATTTTTTCGTTTATCCTGTGCAATTCCTTAGTTCTAAAATCCCGGCGATACCTGGTGTGTTTGGGTCTTCTAAATGGTGTTGCTATTGTTTGTCCTCCTGATGTTTAGTTAATAATAATTTATTTGTATATTTATTTTATTCTTTAATCATTTCTTCAACTTCTTTGTTAATCAATTCGGCAAAATCATCAATCGAATAAGTACCAAGATCGCCTTTACCATGCTGCCTGACCGAGACAGTATTTTCATTTTCCTCTTTTTCGCCAACTATCAGCATAAAAGGAATTTTTTGAAGTTCGGCATCGCGAATTTTTCGACCTGTCTTTTCATTTCTTTCATCAACATGAGTACGAATTTCATAATCATTTAACAAATTTAAAACTTTTTTTGAATAATTATGATATTTTTCACTAATCGGGAGAATAATAACTTGCTCGGGAGTTAACCAGAGAGGGAAATTCCCTGCTGAATGCTCAATCAAAACAGCAATAAAACGTTCCAACGATCCGAAAATAGTTCGGTGAATCATAACCGGACGATGTTTTAAGTTGTCATTTCCAGTGTATTCGAGATTAAATCGTTCCCTGAGATTATAGTCAACTTGTATGGTTCCGAGTTGCCATTTTCGGTTCAGGGCATCTTTTACCATGAAATCAAGTTTCGGGCCGTAAAAAGCAGCTTCTCCGTATTCGATTATTGATTTTAAATCTCTTTCTTCAGAAGCCTCAATAATTGCCTTTTCAGCTTTTTCCCAATTTTCGTCGGTTCCAATATACTTATCTTTATCTTCTTTATCTCTTAATGAAATCTGCGTTACAAATTCTTTAAATCCTAAGATTTTATAAATATATTGAACAAGGTCAATTATTGCAACAAACTCTTCTTTAACCTGTTCGGGACGACAAAAAATATGTGCATCGTCTTGTGTGAATCCTCTAACACGAGTTAGTCCATGCAATTCACCACTTTGTTCATAGCGGTAAACTGTCCCGAATTCAGCCATTCTGATAGGTAAATCTTTATATGAGTGTGGTTTAAAATTATATATTTCGCAATGATGAGGGCAATTCATAGGTTTTAACATAAATTCTTCGCCTTCAATAGGTGTTGAAATTGGGTGAAATGAATCCTCTCCGTATTTATCGTAATGCCCCGATAATTTGTATAAATTAACATTTCCGATGTGCATAGTAGAAACCATTTCATATCCGCGTTTTTTCAGGACTTTTGTCAGAAATTGTGTAAGCCTATCTTTTAAATCGGTTCCTTTTGGCAACCAAAGCGGTAAACCAAGGCCAACTTTTTGAGAAAAAGTAAATAATTCTAATTCTTTTCCCAGTTTGCGATGGTCGCGTTTTTTTGCTTCTTCGAGAAGCTCAAGATATTCGGTTAATTCCTTTTGTTTAGGGAAGCTTATACCGTAAATTCTTGTTAATTGCTTCCTTTTTACATCACCTCTCCAATATGCACCTGCAACATTCAATAATTTTATTGCTTTAATAAAACCTGTGTGAGGAATATGTGGCCCACGGCACAGATCAACAAAATTGCCGGATTCATAAAATGTAATATCAATATCTTCTTCTAAATCAGCAAGCAATTCCAATTTATATTCATCACCTTTTTTTGTGAAATATTCAATAGCTTCGGTTTTTGTAACCTCTTTACGCGTTAATTGTTGTTTTTGACGTGCTATGGCGAGCATTTTATCTTCAATCATTTTAAAATCGTTCTCCGATAAAACCTTTTCACCAAGATCAATGTCATAATAAAATCCATTTTCAATGTTTGGCCCTATACCAAATTTTACTCCCGGGAAGAAAAATTCAATTACTTCGGCCATAAGATGTGCCGAAGAATGCCAAAATGCAGCTTTTCCCTCAACATCGTTCCATGTAAAAAGCTTTACGGTCGAATCGCTTGTAATTGGCAAATTCGCATCCTGAATTATACCATTTACTTCGGCTGCAAGAACATTTCTTGCAAGGCCGGAACTTATACTTTGTGCTACGTCAAGGGCAGTAATCTCGTTATCAAACTCCTTTGTGCTATTATCAGGTAATGTAATTTTCACCATATAAATTTAATGCATGTTTTTAAAAATTGCGTGCAAAGATATATATATTATTGAACAACATCAATATTTTATGTTTTTTTTTATTAATATTTTCTATTTGATATTTTTACTTTCACTACCGGAAACCATAAAAAGAAATCTTATTCTTTTATAATTTTTAGTGAGGCAGTATTTTTATTAGAGATTATATTGATAAGATATAATCCTGGCGATAGATTTTCAAGATTTTTAATAATGAATGAAGTGCAACCGATTTTATTCGATTTTTTTGCTCTGTTGATAATTAATTTCCCGTTCATATCAAATAATTCAATTTTAATATTTTGATTATTATGTAAGAAGACATCGATTTTCAATTCATCGATGAAAGGATTTGGAAATGCTTTGATATAATTATCAACAGGATTTTCATTTTCGTTAATCGAAAGATATTGCAAAGCTTTGAAATAATCGGGAATTCCATAGCCGTACAAACTATCGGGATCATCATACATGCTTGATGATAATTCGATTGCATTCATAATCTCATAGTTAGAAAAATCAGGATAAGCTTGCATTAAACATGCTGTCATACCTGCAATAATAGGTGAAGAAAAAGAAGTTCCGTTCCCGGTGAAAATACCACCGCTTGAACTTGCAAGAACAGTTCCCGAACCCTGAGCAACAACATTTGGTTTTACCCTGCCATCATAAGTAGGGCCGGTTGAGCTAAAGTTTGCATAACTTCCATCCGGGTTTACTGCTCCAATTGTAAAAACATTAAAGCCGTCGGCAGGAGCACCGATGTAATGCCAACTTGTATTGCCGGAATTACCGGCACTATTACAAACGATGATTCCTTTAGTAACTGCAATATCAGCACCACGGCTGATTGGAGTAGTATTACCGTTCATATCCTGATAAGTGTGATTTTGAGCAGGGTTATCAAAAGTAGTGTATCCAAGAGATGAGTTAATTATGTCAATTCCAATACTATCGACAAATTCCGCTGCCGAAACCCAATTATATTCTTCAATTAGATATTCAGATGTCGGGTCTTCGGAGCGTATTAACCAGAAATCGGCATTGAATGCAGTGCCAATCAATTCGCCTGGCAAAAATGCACCCATAGTTGATAATACATTCATTCCATGTGAATTCAATGTGTAAACATTTTCACCGCCGAAAACAAAATCTTTAGTTCCTTTAACCTGATTATTAAGCCACAAATAGTCAAAGGCAGCCATAGTGTTAACGTAGTTAAAACCCGCATCTAAGACTGCAATCGTAATTCCATCACCAAGATATCCGAGTTCATGAAGTGCATCTCCGTTTAACATATGTATTTGATTGTATGAAGCTCCATAGCTTAAGTATAATGCATTTTTTTCGGTGTTAATTCTGCTCGGAACAAGATGTGAATAAGTTTCAGCTTCAAAGAAAGTTTTGCCTGATTTTTTTTTATTGAAATCATCATTTTCAATTTTTGAAGTTGATTTCAAAACTTTTTCTACAAATGGCAGCAAATTAATTTCATCTATTTTTAATATATCGGCAGTTTGGATAGTTATACCATTCAACCATTTTGTCGGGTGCAGAATTATTACTCCAATATCTTTTACAGCTTGAATATAAGCAGGATTAACAGGTAAATCATTTTCTTCAATTGGAATATTAAATTTAATTCTTTTGTCAATTGCTTTTTGAGATAGATATTCGGATGGATTATCAATAGAGTAAGGGGAGTTGTTTTTGTCGGTGAATTGAACATAATATTTTGCAGGAGCAACTTGTGAAAATAA
>CAZBSL010000219.1:0-5198 GCA_964494265.1 uncultured Bacteroidales bacterium | reverse complement strand
TCAATCTCTAAAGCTTTTTTATAACACTTCTCCGATTCTTCATAATTACTTAAATGGTCTTGATACAAATTGCCAAGGCGATTCAATGCATTCACATATTTCGGATCAATCTCTAAAGTTTTTTTATAACACTTCTCCGATTCTTCATATTGGTTTAAATAGTCTTGATACAAATTGCCAAGACCATTCCAGGCATACACATCCTTCGGATCAATCTCTAAAGTTTTTTTATAACACTTCTCCGATTCTTCATAATTACTTAAATGGTCTTGATACAAAATGCCGAGATTATACCAGGCATACACATACTTAGGATCAATTCCCAAAGCTTTTTTATAACACTTCTCCGATTCTTCATAATTGTTTAAATGGGCTTGATACAAATTGCCGAGATTATTCCATGCTTTCACATCTTTATGGTTTATATTCAAAACCTTTTTGTAATACTTCTCCGATTCATCATAACGATTGAAATAGTCTTTATATAGATTGCCCAAATTACCCAAAGCACCTACATACATTGCATCAATCTCTAAAGCTTTTTTATAACACTTCTCCGATTCTTCATAATTGCTTAAATGGTCTTGATACAAATTGCCAAGGCCATTCCAGGCATACACATCCTTCGGATCAATCTCTAAAGCTTTTTTATAACACATCTCCGATTCTTCATAATTACTTAAATGTTCTTGATACAAATTGCCAAGGCCATTCCAGGCATACGCATATTTTGGATCAATCTCTAAAGCTTTTTTATAACACTTCTCCGATTCTTCATAAATACTTAAATGGTTTTTATACAAATTACCGAGGTTATTCCATGCATACACATATTTCGGATCAATTACTAAAGCTTTTTTATAACACTTCTCCGATTCCTCATAATTACTTAAATGGTCTTGATACAAATTGCCAAGGCGATTCCAGGCATCTGTATTCTTCGGGTCAATCCCCAATACTTCCTTTAAGATTTTCTCCGATTTCTCATAATTTTTCTCCAACTCTGCAAGGTTAGCAAGGAAAACAGATGGTTTCTCATTTTTTGTTTCAAGTTTCTCAAGTGATTTGCTTAACTTTTCTGTTGATGTTTCTTTTGAATCGTCATATTGTTTCAATATGCTTTCATACTGTTTTCTTAATTCCGGGCTAATATCTTTCATAAGGGATAGGTCTTCCCTACATTTATCAATAAGTTGTTTTTTTAAACCCTTTTCATCAATACATTCGGCAACTGCAAGATTGTACAAAATATGGTCTGATTTGGTGCTTGCCAAGGTTAGTAGGCGGTTTGCTCCTGTTTTAATTTCATCACCATAAATACTTTCCAAAAACCTGGACAGATAAAGCACCTGCCTTTTATGCCTTCTGCTGCTTTGTCGCATAAGGTACCAGATATTAAAAAAACGTTCGCTTACTTCATATACTTTACCTTTGGTTTTATATCCGGGTTTATTTATTATCCAACCTGAATCGGTTAACCTTTTTAACTGTGGGGAAAGTTTGCTATTGCTTAATCCGGTAATGGTGCGGAGCTTTTCAATACTTACAGGATCCCAGTTAATGGCAATTGCATTCATAATGTTTTGTAGCTGGTCGGAAAGTTCCTCTTCAAACCTTGCTTTGTAAAGTGGAGTAATATCATCAAGCAAAGCATCCAAATCTTCTATGATACTATTGGAAAAACCCCTTGAAATAAGTTTGAAAAGCATTACCGAAGTTCTTGGGTTTCCACCGGTCAATTGATTGATAACTCTTATACGGGAAATTTTCTGCCTCAATTCAGGAATAATTTCCATGTTTCCGGTAAGTTCGGCAAGCTTATTTAAAATTTTCAACAATTCTTTATCATTCAATTTTGGGAGATATTGAATCTGGAAAGCATCATAAAACGGCGCCCCGTAGTCCAATACATCTTGTACTTTTACAGGGCTGGCTGCTATTATTATCGGTGAATTCTTTTTGCTTAAAAGGTTTCGGAGCCTGTGCTGTTCAGTTTTGTCCAATCGTTTAAAAATCAAATTAATGTTATCAATTAACAAAACCGGCCTTTTGCCGAGTTTAGAAGTTATCTTTAAAAAAAACTCATAGGCATCATCTTCATGCCCTTCTTTATTTTTAGTCCCTTGCAGTGCATCAACCTTAATATCTATTTCATTTACCAGTTTATAGTTCTTCATGTAATCCATTACATCGGCCACTTTATCTAAGCTGTTAAGCCAAAGGTCATCTAAGCCTGCAATATTGTATTGTTCTTCGGGGTATAATATGGGAATGAAAGTTTCACTTAATTCGGTTGTTTTTAGCTCAATCTCTATTCTTTTTAGAAGCATTGTTTTGCCCATGCCCCTTGCCCCAATTAATAAATGGTGCTGGGCAATGCTATTTGTTTCCTCTTCTTTTAGTTGAGAAATCAGGTAATCAAATATTTTTGTCCTTGCTATAAACATGGCAATAAAAGTATCGTCATCTAATCGCTGCGGGTTATATACCGCGAGTTGTGTGATTTTATATGTATCAGCCATAATTTTTATCTTATAAATTTATTATACCAGTAATCTCTCAGAAAAGGGGACCTGAATAAGAACTTCTCATTTTGATGTTGGTAGATATAACCATCATTGGTTAACATCCCTATAATTTGACCCAGTTCTTTTTCGGTTTCCTCTCGCGGATCGGAAGCTTGGTGGATTAAATCAAATAACAACTTTCGGCTTTCCCCTTCAGGGTTTTGGCAAAGGCGATTAAGTATTTTTCTGGAAGTGATTTCCACTTCATAATAATATTTCAAACGCTCGTCCCAGGTATCGAAATATTGGTTTTTTACTAAGCTTTCATAAGCAACATCTACAAGTTTTTTATCAACAGGAAATTCTTCAACCTGGTTTAACCGGTGGATTTCTTTAAATAGCAACTGGACAAAATATGGTAAATACCAGTCTATCTTCTCCAGCATTTTTTCAATTATTATATCAGTAAGTTCAAATCCTTTACTTTCCGCTAATTTCTCAATCAGGCCTTTGGCTAATGGTTTGTCAAAGGTTTTTAATTTGAAAGGCTCAATATCATTTATAGTATAGCTAATGTTATGTCTGTTTGTAAAATTTTTGATACCAATCGAACTGCAAAATATCCATCTGATTTGAGTTTCACTTTTTTGCCTTAAACTGCGAAACCAATTTAGCAATGATTCTGCATTGGTAATTCCGGTTTCAACATCTTCTCCGTAAGTATTTAGCAATACACCCAATTCGTCTATCATAATCAGGGTGTTTTTATTATGTTCAAACAGGTTCTCTAATTTTTCAAATACTTCTTTACGTTTTGCTTTCCATGCAACACTTCCTTTAAGTCCATCTTTTTCGATTGATACATCAATTTGCTCTAAAAGACTCCCTATATTATTTCTAATCGCTTTAGACACGGAGCCCCACCATGTCTTTTTTTGCAAATCTTTAATAAAAGTTTTTATAAATTGGGGTTCCGATTTAATTCCTTCCAGGTTAATCTCAAGTATTCTCCAACTCCGGTCATCAGCCATAACTATCAATTTTTTGGCAAATGATGTTTTTCCTACTCTCCTTGGCGCTGCTAATAAAAGACTGTTTCCATCTTCAATTTGATTAAAAGCGAATTGCAACTCCTTTTCCCTTCCAAAAAAATCCTCTCCTTCAACAGGAGGGCCTACTTTGTTTTTCATAATTAAGTATTTTTTGCAAAGATACATACTTTTGAATACATACACAAATGTATTTATACAAAATTGTATATATACAAAACTGTATATTTTATTTTTGCATCATCAGTTAGTATTTTTATAATCAAAGAAAGAAATCGCTTGCAATACCATCAGCAAATAATTTTCCTGTTTGCGATAAAATGTATTTTTCATCTTCAACAATTAATGTCCTGTTCTGAAGATGTTTCTTGGATGTTTTAAGAAAATAACCAAGATATTTTTCGCCGAATTGTTCTTTAATTACATTTTCTTTACAACCTCCAATCGTTCTTAAGGAAGTCATAATATACTCATTATATTTTTGATTAGTATTAAGAATTTCAATTTCTGCCGGAATTATACCATTATTTATACTTTGAATATATTTTGAAATATTTGACACATTCCATTGACGTGCATTTCCATTAAATGAGTGTGCTGAAGGGCCTAAACCAAGATATTTTCCTCCAGACCAGTAAATACAGTTATGCTTTGAATGGCAGCCGGGTTTACTGAAATTCGAGATTTCATAATGAACAAAACCATTATCATCCATGCGGTTTAACAAATACTTAAAGTGTTCAATGCTTAGGTTTTCGCTGATATTCTTGGCTTTTCCTTTTCTTATCAGATTATCAAGAATTGTATTTTTTTCAACTGTTAAGGAATATGCGGATAAATGTGGGATTTCCAATGCAAAGAATTTTTCAAGATTTTGTTCCCATTTTTTTTCCGTAAGAGTTGGAATTCCGTAAATCAAATCAATGCTGATATTTTCAAAACCAAATTCCTTTAATTGAGAAATTGATTTTTTTGCTTGTTCCGAATTATGTTTTCGATTTAAGTAATGCAAATCATCATCATTAAACGATTGGATTCCGACACTTACCCGATTTATCGGTGAGTTCTTTAATTCAATGATTTTCGCATCAGTAAGATCATCGGGATTGGCTTCTAATGTAATTTCAGCATCTTTTTCAATTGAAAATAATTGATTAATTTTATTAAGAATCAAATTTGTTTCATCGACCGAAAGCATTGAAGGAGTTCCCCCTCCAAAGTAAATCGTATTGATTTTTTTGTTAGAAAGATAATTCTTTTGCAATTCGATTTCTTTTAGCAAAACCTTAATAAAATCCGATTTATACTTTATTGAAGCAATTGAAAAGAAATTACAATAATTGCATTTATGTCTGCAAAAAGGAATATGAATATAAATTCCGTTCATTTAATTTTAAAAATTGGGAGGCAAGTTAAGGAAAAACTTAATCTTGGTAAAAAAGAAATAACCTCAAAAAAACTATTGAATTTCCTATACCTATATAGCGTTTTATTTTTTATCCATAAAGACATGAAATAAAAACAGATTAGTTACAAAAAAAATACATTCTCAAAATTTTATATTATTTTTACCAAAAAAAATAAAACCATTGGAACGATATATTCAAATTCTCAGCATTGCCATTGAAGCTGTTTTTGCCAA
>CAZBSL010000218.1:0-5199 GCA_964494265.1 uncultured Bacteroidales bacterium | reverse complement strand
AGGAAAAATATTTATACATCAAACAAAGAATAATTATTACAATAAAAAACATAAGCATCTGAAGCTGGAACTTTCTTAAAAATAAATTAAATTATCATCTAAGAAATTTCAATGTTTCACAAAAATATTTTTAACTTTGCTTCTTTTAATTATAAATAATCTAAATAAGAATAATATTTATTAAATCTCAATTACTTATGAAAAAACATAATTTTTATGCCGGACCTTCGATATTACCGGAGTTCACAATAAAAAATACCTCAGAAGCAATACTCAATTTTGCTGATATGGATTTGTCTATTATGGAAGTTTCACATCGAAGCAAACAATTTATTGCAGTTATGGATGAAGCAACTGCGTTATTCAAAGAATTACTTGATATTCCCGAGGGATACTCAGTATTATTTCTTGGAGGTGGAGCAAGTACGCAATTTGCTATGGTTCCGTTCAATATTTTTAATAAAAAAGCAGCATACCTAAACACCGGAGCATGGGCAAAAAAAGCCATAAAAGAGGCGAAACTATTTGGTGAAGTTGATGTTGTTGCATCTTCTGAAGATAAAAACTTCAACTATATTCCCAAAAACTACACAGTTCCTCAAGATGCCGATTATTTTCACATTACAACTAATAACACAATTTATGGTACCGAGATCAGAGAAGACCTCGAAGTTGGTATCCCACTAGTAGCTGATATGTCATCAGATATTTTCAGCCGAAAAATTGATGTTTCAAAATATGCAATCATATATGGTGGAGCACAAAAAAACCTTGCTCCTGCCGGAGTAACTTTTGTTATAATCAGAGATGATATTCTTGGTAAAGTTGACAGAAAAATTCCAACTATGTTGAACTACCAAACTCACATCGATAAAGAATCAATGTTCAACACACCTCCTTGTTTACCCATTTTTGCTGCCCTTCAAACATTGAAATGGCTTAAAGCAAATGGCGGAATTGAAGCAATGGAAAAAATCAATCTTGAAAAAGCCGGGATTTTATACGATGAAATCGACAGAAATCCATTGTTCAAAGGTACGGTAAACAAAGAAGACCGTTCGGTGATGAATATTTGTTTTGTAATGAACCAAGGTTATGAAGAATTTGAAAAAGAATTCTTTGAATTTGCTTCTGCAAAAGGTATGGTTGGAATAAAGGGCCACAGATCAGTTGGCGGTTTCAGAGCATCGACTTATAATGCAATGCCAAAATCAAGTATTGAACTACTTGTTGAAACTATGAAAGAGTTTGAAATAATGAAATTATAAATTTATCTAAAAAATTATATAAAAATGGCAAAAGTATTAATAGCAACCGAAAAACCCTTCGCACCGGCAGCGGTTAGCGAAATCACTAAAATTTTCGAAAAAGCTAATTATGAAGTTATCTTACTTGAAAAATATACCGATCAATCGGATTTTTTGAAAGCAGTTAAAGATGTTGATGCTTTAATTATCAGAAGCGACAAAGCTAACAGAGAAGTTATTCAAGCCGCCGATAATCTTAAAATAATTGTCAGAGCAGGGGCCGGATACGATAATATCGACCTTGAGGCTGCTAACGAAAAAGGAATTGTTGCAATGAACACACCCGGACAAAACTCAAATGCCGTAGCCGAACTTGCTATAGGGATGATGGTTTATCTGGCAAGAAATCAATTTAACGGAAAAGCAGGAACCGAATTAAAAGGTAAGAAACTTGGAATTCATGCTTATGGAAATGTTGGAAAATATGTTGCTCAAATTGCAAAAGGATTTGGAATGGAAGTTTATGCATTCGATCCGTTTATTCCTAAAGAAGTAATTGAAAACGACGGAGTAACAGCTTTGAATTCAGTAGAGGAACTATATAAAAACTGTCAATATATTTCTTTACATATACCGGCAAATGAAAAAACTAAAGGATCAATAAACTATGATCTTTTGAAAATTATGCCTTTGAATGCGACTCTCGTTAACACAGCAAGAAAAGAGGTGATTTGTGAAGAATCATTGTTAAAAATATTTGCCGATAGGCCGGATTTCAAATATATTTCTGATATAGCTCCGAATTGCAAAGATGAAATTGCCGAAAAATTTGAAGGAAGATTTTTCTTTACACCTAAAAAAATGGGTGCACAAACTTCAGAGGCTAATATAAATGCAGGTATTGCATCAGCAAATCAAATTATCAATTTTCTTGAAAAAGGTGATACTACTTTTCAGGTCAATAAATAAACTAAAAAAATGGAAAACCAAGTTGAAAGTCAAACCGAAAAAACATATACATTTTTCAGATTTGAAGATTTGAGGATTTATCATAAATCAATTGAATATATTGAAATGGTTAATGATAACACAGAATTATTTCCTGATAATGAAGCCGATGGATTAAAGACAAAGTTGATTGAAACGTCTCAGTCAATTACCCTAAAAATTGCCGAAGGTTCATCGAGAAATAAAACTCAATTTATTCATTTCTTAAAATTAGCTAAAAGTTCTGTTCGTGAATGCCTTATTTATACTACTTTGGCAAAAAACCGACAATATATTTCTCAAATTGCCGAAGAAGAATCAAGGAATATACTAATGGAGATGACTAAGATGATTGGTGCATTAATTAGCTCTTTGCAAAGAAGTGCAACCAGAGAACCTAATCATAATAATTATCCTAATCAGCCTTCTAATAATAATCATTCTAATAATTCAGAGTATAACGAATATTAGTTTAATTTTTTTAGAAAAAATATTGGATAATAATTAAATAAATGATCTTTTTGCAAAATTAATGACCTAAAAGGTTTTAATTGTTGGAGAATTTATTGTGTATAAATAATTACAAAAATAAACCTTGTAATTTTCTTATTCTATTAAAAATTTAAAATCGAAATAAAATGGCAATACTAAAAGCATTTAAAGGACTACGGCCACCAAAAAAAATTGCTAAGGATTTAGCATCAAGGCCATACGACGTACTTAATTCAGAAGAAGCACGTGAAGAAGCAAAGGGTAATAAGTATTCCTTATTGCATATTATAAAACCCGAAATTGATTTACCCGAAGATGTAGATATTCATTCTGAGGCCGTTTATGACAAGGCAAAAGAAAACTTTGAGAAATTCAAGAAAGAAAATTACCTTATTCAAGATGAGGATGCTAATCTATACATCTATGCTCAAACCATGAACGGTAAAACTCAGTACGGAATAGTTGGTTGTGCAGCAGTTGATGATTATTTAAATGAAATAATCAAAAAACATGAACTTACCCGGAAAGACAAGGAAGAAGATCGAATGAAACATGTTCGCATCACAAATGCAAATATGGAACCTGTTTTTTTCACCTATCCGGCTGTTAAAGAAATTGATGAAATTGTTGGTGAATTTGTTAATGCTAATCAGCCTGTTTATGACTTTACGGCTGACGATGGATTTGGACATCATTTCTGGGTTATAAATGATAAAGAAATAATTAAAAAAATTATTGATCTTTTTTCAACAGTTCCTTACACTTACGTTGCTGATGGCCATCATCGTACTGCCGCCGCCGCATTAGTAGGAAACGAAAAACGCAAAAATAATCCAAATCATACAGGAAATGAAGAATATAATTTCTTTCTTGCTGTTCATTTTCCCGATAATCAGTTAACAATTATCGACTACAATAGAGTTGTTACTGATTTAAATAATCTATCACATGAGGAGTTATTTCAAAAACTCAAAAAAGTATTTGAAATAAAAGAAACAGGTACTGAAATTTACAAACCCAACCAGCTACATAACTTCAGTATGTATCTTGACGGAAAATGGTATTCTATGACTGCAAAGAAAGGAACTTATAATGATAGCGATCCTATTGGAGTTCTTGATGTTACAATTCTTTCTAAATTAGTTCTTGATAATATTCTCGGGGTCAAAGACCTTAGAACAGACAAGCGAGTTGATTTTGTTGGAGGGATCAGAGGCCTTGGCGAATTGAAACATAGAGTTGACAATGGTGAAATGAAAGTTGCCTTTGCTTTATATCCGGTTTCAATGAAACAATTAATTGATATTGCTGATACTGGAAATATTATGCCACCAAAAACAACTTGGTTTGAACCTAAATTAAGAAGTGGTTTGGTTGTTCACAGCCTTGATTAGAGTCAATCCGAAAAGTTTAAATATCTGTTTAAAAAAAACTATTAAAACGCTTATTATCAAATCTGGATTTTAAGCGTTTTTTTACAAATTCTGAATTTTCTGAAATAACTCCGGTAGTCTTTTAATAAGTACTAATTCTCTCCATTTTTTCCTGGCTTCTATTGCAGGTGTACCAAAATATGTTTTTCCACTTTCAAGAGAACTGCCTACGCTTGAAGTGGCCAAAATTATTGCACCCTCTCCAATTACTAAATCTTTATCAATAGTTACTCTTCCCCACAGAATTACATCATCTTCAATTTTAGTAACCCCGGCAATTGCCGAATGCGCCCCTATCAAACAATTTTTACCAATTTCTGTGTCATGGCCAACCTGAATATGGTTGTCCAACTTTGTACCCTTTCCGATTTTAGTATCACCTGTAACGCCCTTATCTATTGAAGATAAGCTTCCAATTTCAACATCATCGGCTATTATTACTCTCCCACAGGACTCAAATTTCTTATACGCATCCTTCCTTCTCTGAAAATAAAAAGCATCGGCACCAATAACAGAATTGGAATGAATAATAACATTATCACCGATAACACTATGGTCGTAAATGCTAACATTTGCATGTATCAAGCAGTTATTTCCGATTTTTACATTATTACCGATAAAGACACCCGGTTGAATTATTGTCCCCTCCCCTATTTCGGATTTTTTGCTGATCGGATGATCACATTTATCAAATTTTCTGAATTTCTGTATCAAAGATAAAAAGTCAATAAACGGATCTTTTGAAATTAATAATGCTTTCCCTTCAGGACACTCTACCACCTTATTAATTAATATTATGGTAGCCTTTGATTCTAAAGCTTTATTATAATATTTTGGATGATCGACAAAAGTAATATCTCCAGGTTGAACCATATGTATTTCATTCAGGCCTGAAACTTTAAAGTCAGGATCACCAATAAATTCGCAATTGATGATTTCAGCGACTTCTTTTAGTTTTAAAGAAGGATTAAATTGCATCTATAAAATTGATTATTATTAATTTACTATTTATAATTGAATATTGCTTAGCGTTCACAATT
>CAZBSL010000217.1:0-5206 GCA_964494265.1 uncultured Bacteroidales bacterium | reverse complement strand
AAAAGCAATTACAAGCACATCGTAAATACTTAATAATTTAATGAGTCTATTTTAAATTGCTGTAACTTAGCAATTAAACAATATAGCATTATAACAATTCCTAAATACAAGTATTATTACGATCCTTTTTCTGAACCATCTATTTTAATGAGTTCAGAAGTTGTGGTCTCAATTAAAAAACTTACTCATATTTCAAAACATCCACAGGCTTCATTTTTGCTGCCCTGAAAACTTGTAAACTTGTTACCAATAATGCAATAACTACTGTAATTGAAATAGTTAAAATAAAATCCATTGCTCTGATCTCTATACGGTAAGCAAAATTATTTAACCATTTATCCATTAAATACCATGCTATCGGTAAGGATATTATCGACGATGTTATCACCCATTTCAAAAACTGAGATGACAACAAATATTGAATACTAAAAATAGATGAGCCAAACACTTTTCTTATTCCTATCTCTTTATACTTTTGTTCAACTATATAAGCTGTCAAACCAATTAGGCCTAATCCTGAAATGAATAAAGCCAGAAAAGTAAGAATACCGGCCAACTTACCAACTTTATCCTCGTCGCGATAAAGCCGTCGGATATAATTCTCAAGGCTATTACAATAAAAAGGAAATCCACTTGCATAGTCCTGCCAAAGTTTTTCGATATGCTCAGTAGCCTCTTTTGTTTTTCCGGGAGCAGTTCTAACAATAACGTAATTATAACTATCCTCCCAAATCAGGAAAACAAGAGGCTCAATTTCATTTGTTAGCGGTAAAGAATGAAAATCCTTAACAATGCCTATTATTCTGCTGTTTTCGTCTTCATTAAACGAAAACGTTTTTCCAACAGGATTATCCCAACCAATCAGTTTTATTGCTTCTTCATTAAAAATCAAACCTGATGAATCTGTTTTAATATCTTTAGCGAAACTTCGGCCTTCAATCAGAGGGAGCTTCAAAGTGCTAATATATCCATAATCAATTGAAGATACACCAAATGATACTCCTTCTTCGGCTTCATGTCCTTCTAATTCTATACCACGCATAATCCAATTAATACGACATGGCAATTCGGAACAACGACCGGCATCCTCAATATTCGGGTTTGCAAGCAATTCATTTCTAAACGATTCATAATTTGTCCCAATTTTCCCATCAGTAGGAAAACACAAAATGTCTTCGGTTTGATAACCCTGATCGGAATTATTAATAAAAGATATTTGACGAAAAATAATTAAAGTTGAAAAAATTAATGCTGTGGAAATAACAAATTGAATTATTACCAATGTCTTTCTGAAAATTACCCCTCTATCTCCCCGATGCAAATTTTTTCGAAGTATTTCGGCAGGGCTGAATTTTGATAAAAACAAAGCAGGATAACTACCCGACAAAAGACCGGTTATTAAAACCAAAGCAACTAACCTTAGCAGCATTGCTCCATCGAAATAATGAAATACGAGAGTTTTGCCGGTAATTTCATTAAAATATGGCCTGCAAAGTTCTGCAAGCATCATTGCAATTATTGCAGCTATAAAAGTCATAAAAACCGATTCGCTAAGAAATTGCACTATCAATTGCCCTCTCGATACTCCAATAACTTTCTTTAAGCCAATTTCTCTTGCTCTATTTGAGTATTTTGCCGTTGTAAGATTCATGAAATTAATACACGCCAAAAGAATAATAAAAATCGCTATCAGCGAAAATGTAATAACATATTGCAAACCTTCATTTTTTCCACTAACGCTATATAAATGTGTTTTTTCCAAAGGATGAAGGCGAATACCTAAATTCTCGCTTTCCAATTGTTTATTCATTGTTTCAGCAATCTTTTTTTCAATATCCTGCAAATTCTCAGGATTATCAATGAGCAAATAATGTCGTACGAATTGATCACCCCAAATATTCCTATATTTTTGATATTTGGAAAAGGCTTCAATATTTGCGAAAATTTTTACATTTATATGAGTGTTTTCAGGAAAATCTTCAATTACACCATTTACAACAAATTGTCTGCTTTGATCGAATGTTAATGTTTTACCAATTGGGTTCTCATCACCAAAATATTTTTTTGCAATAGATTCGGTAATGACTAATGAATGAAGTTCTTTCAGAAAATCATTTTCATTACCCTCAATAATCCGAACAGTAAAAACATCGAAAAAATTTGGATCAGTATAACAAAAATCACTTTCATTAAAAACTTTATCTTCAAAAGAAACAGTAATACTATTGTTGATTATTCGCACAGCCTTTTGAATTTCCGGAAAATTTTTTTCAACATGAGGGCCTAAAGGCATAGGCAAAGAAGAATTATAATCTAATTTACCACCAATTGAATATGATTTATAAACCATAAAAATTTTATCGGCATTTTCATGATTATTTTCATAAGAAAATTCATCTTCGACCCAAAGCATAACAAGAATAAAGCAAGCCAAACCCACACTTAAGCCAAGTATATTTATTATTGAAAAGGTTTTTTGCTTTTGGAAATTTCTTATCGTTATTTTTAACAGATTTTTTATCATAAATGTAATTTTTTTATTGTGTATTTGCAAAACACATGCCATCGTTTTTATCTATCTGTTTATCTGATTTATAAAAATAATTCCAAGCTGTTTTAGAAATTGTTTATGTTTGATTTTAGTACAAAATATGTTTGTTTTTAATACAATTATTCTTTTTTGTAAGAATTAATGTTAATTTAGCTGTGAAATAATTAAAGCCCCTGCAGATTACGCTGAGCTGTCTGCCGACAAAGCAGATTTTCGCTGATATTATTTCTGTGATTATCTTCGCAATCTGTGGGAAAATAATTTTTCAAATAAAAAATAAACATCGAATAGAAAATGCAAAAAACCGAAGGGAAAATTTTAATAGTGGATGATGATATAGATATTTTGCAAACTGCCCAATTGTTTTTAAAGCAACTCTTTACTAATGTAAATGTTGAGCAAAATCCTCAGAATATTCCAAGTCGGCTTTCCAAAAATGACTATGATGTTATACTTCTCGATATGAATTTCAGAAAAGGCCATAACGATGGCAAAGAAGGAATTTATTGGATGAATGTTATTTTTAAAATTAATCCGAAAGCTGTTATAATTTTCATTACTGCTTACGGAGGGATTGATTTGGCGGTCAAAGCTATAAAAGAAGGAGCTGCAGATTTTGTTGTGAAACCCTGGAAAAATCAGAAATTGTTGGGAACAATTCTTTCTGCCCTGAAACTTAGGAAATCTAATCTTGAAGCTGAGAAATTTAAAAATACAAGTCAAAAATTCTTCGATGATTTAAATCAAAACTATGAAAATTTTATTGGAGAATCGCTTGCTATCAAGAAGGTTTTTACTTTAATTGAGAAAGTTGCAAAAACCAATGCCGATGTTCTAATACTTGGTGAAAATGGAACCGGAAAGGAACTTGTAGCGCGTGAAATTCACAGGCAATCGAAAAGAAAAGATGAAGTTTTTATTTCGGTTGATTTAGGAGCAATTCATGAAAATCTTTTTGAAAGCGAACTTTTCGGGCATACAAAGGGTTCGTTTACTGATGCAAAGGAAGAAAAACCAGGCCGCTTTGAACTTGCCTCAGGCGGAACAATTTTCCTTGACGAAATCGGGAATCTTTCATTGCGATTGCAAGCAAAATTATTATCGGTTTTGGAATCACGTAAAATTACGAAAATTGGTTCAAACAAAGAAATCGCGCTTGATATTCGCTTGGTTTGTGCCACAAATATGCCCTTAAATGAAATGGTTCAGCAAAACACATTTCGCGAAGACCTTTTATACAGAATTAATACCGTTGAAATCAGGGTTCCGGCGCTTCGCGAAAGATGTAATGATATTCCGCTTTTATTGAATTATTTTTTACAGATTTATTCCAAAAAATATAAAAAGACAGGAATAAAAATTCTACAAAGCACGCTGTCAAAATTATTGAAATATAAATGGCCCGGAAATATTAGGGAACTTCAACACTCAGTTGAACGTGCTGTAATTCTTAGTGATGGCAAGACAATTAGCTTCTCAGATTTCACAAGCGAATTAGTAACGAAAATGGACAAACTTAAGGATGGCGGCCTTAATCTCGAAGAAATGGAAAAACGATTTATCCTGCAAGCCATTAGTAAAAACAACGGGAACATAACCAAAGCAGCAGTTGATCTTGGAATTGCACGAGCTGCCCTTTACAGAAGATTGGAGAAATATGGTTTATAAAAGTTTTACCTTTCAAATTGTCTTTAGGCTATGTTTGATATTAGTCACAATGTTTTGCTTAGTAATTTCATTTTTTATTCTTGAACGCAATCAGCTTTTATTCACTTTTTTAGTGTTAATTATTATTATTGTATTTCAGGTTATAAAACTTATTGAATTTGTTTCAAAAACAAATTTTGAGCTTGCAAAATTTCTTGAAGCAATAAAACAATCAGATTTTTCTATTTATTATCCTAAAAAAAATATCAGTAATTCAATTGATGAATTACACGAATCTTTTAATATAATTCTTGATTCGTTTAAGAAAATAACTATCGACAAGGAGGTGCAATTTAGTTTTTTACAACAAATTGTAAAGCATATTGAAACCGGAATTATCGCCATCAACGGAAAGGATGAAATTGTTTTGATGAATTCTGCTGCAAACCAACTTTTAAACATTTCAAAACCCAAAACATGGCAACAATTAAAAATTCGATGTAGAAAATTTGTGGAAGAAGTTGATAAAGAACCAAAGTCCGGGAAAAAGCTAATTGAAATAAAACAAATTGATGAGAAAATAAATTTATCGGTAAGAAGCAGTTTCAATATTTTTAAAAATGAAAAATTCAGAATCATAACTTTTCATAATATAAAATCTGAAATTGAACAAAAAGAAATTGATGCATGGATAAAACTTATTAGGGTTTTGAATCATGAAATTATGAATTCGGTTACACCGATTTCTTCATTGACTGAGACAATTATAATGCTTCTTGAGGAAAGTGAAGATATTGATAGTGAACAAAATAAAGTTGATGAACAAACAATCATTGATGTTTTGGGATGTGCAAAAACAATTCTTAAACGAAGTAATAGATTGTTTGATTTTGTTAGCGAATATCGGAAATTAACAAAAGTTCCATTTCCCAAACCCGAGAAACTTCAGCTTAAAAAATTATTTCATGAAGTTAAACAATTGATGGAAGCTGAACTCAAAGCAAAAAA
>CAZBSL010000216.1:0-5221 GCA_964494265.1 uncultured Bacteroidales bacterium | reverse complement strand
TAGTCTTTTCAACCAAATTTTGTTTATCAAGTTTATCATAGGAGATATAACTTTTAGAACTTGATTTTTGGACAGAAAAATATCCGACATTCATTGAAGTTACATTATGAAAAAAGTGTGATCCGGAGGAGGCGTCTAGAGGGTAATCTTCAAGGCTTGTTTCAATAATAATTTTTGCATTTGAGATTTGAGGCCAGTTAACAGGAATTCCTATCCATTTATCACGAGATCCCCATCTTCCGGGCCCAATTAAAATATATTGACGATTTTCTTCCATCATTTTTTTATTCAAAATATCAATTTCTCTCGCCATTTCTTCGGTTTGCGATTTATCGAATAGAGAATTATCAATATAAATAATATCCTGAATTGTTTTAAGAATTCCGTTTCCCATTCCTTTTTCGGTAAACAGAATTATGTTTTCCTTTTTAATTTCATTTAAATCAATTTCGTAATCCTGAGCAGAACCAATAAGTGGCTTAATTTGCAATAAATAAAACGAAGCTTTATTATCTTTATCTTTTGTCAGATCTACAGCAAATTCAATTTCAACCGGCGAGCCTAATGCTTCTTTAACTACATCAAGAACAACCTCAATGGTTTTTGCTAAAGGAATGTAATTATATTTTAAAATATTTGCAAAGTTGATAATTCTCGGGCCCGGTTTATTAATTCCCGGATAAATTATATTATTATCTGAATCATAAACCGAAGCACAATGTTTCAGGTTACCATGCATTTCGGCTTCGTCGATATCAAGCAATGTAAGTCCGGCAGTATCGCCCTCAAGCAGATTGATATTTTCTTTTTTCAGATCGACAGCAAAAAACTTAAGCTGCGAATTTTTAAATTGATCTTTTGGAGTATTAATTTCGGTCGAGGGATATTTTGGTGAGAAACGATAGGCTTTATCGCCTTCGACAACATATTTGCCGAGCCCGACGGCAGCAATTGCAAAACCTTCTTCGGGTTTCATATGAGCAAACGGATAATAATTATACGATTGTGCAACCCCGCTAATATGCGGATAATAAGTGTTTTCAAATTTATTTCCAACTACTTCTTGAATAATTACGGCCATTTTTTCATCTTCGAGATTGAAATTTACGGCTTCTATGTATCCGCGAGCAACATTTGAATAGATGGATGCAAAAACCAGTTTTATAGCATCAAGGGTTTGTTTCAATCTTACATTAATGTCAGAATGATTATTCGGTAATAAGTAGGTTTCAAAAATCCCGGCGAAAGGTTGGTTTAATGAATCCTCGAAAAGCCCTGATGATCTGATAGCTAATGGATTTTTTATTTTTCTAAGTATTGTTTTTATTCGTTTTGAAAGTGTATCGGTAAGTTTAGCCTCAATAAAAATATTTTTTATTACATTATAATCTTTAATGTTATGAATTTTACTATGTAATTTATTATTATCAAGAAATAAATCAAACTCATCCGTACCTATTACAGAAGTTTTGGGTGTACGAATGTTGATGTTGGCAATGTGTTTTGAGAAATCATAATTGTAAATTAATGAGTTAATAAAAGCAAGGCCTCTTCCTTTTCCTCCAAGCGATCCGTCGGAAAGACTCACAATGTTTGTTTCATCCAAAATTGCTGATTCTTCGAATGGAATGATTTTACCTTTATTTTGCTCATTGCGAAATTTCTGAATAACATTGATTAAAACTTCTCTAATTTTTTGCGGACTCTTAAAATCGCTAACCTTATGAGGGCTAAGAATTTTTGCAGCCTGAATTTCACCCCTTGCCATTAACCAAAGCGAAAAATGATTTTTTCGGGCATGGTATAATATAGATTCGTTCGGAATGGTTTTTAATTGACTTTCGAATTCTTTTAATGTTTTTGCCATTCCGATTTGTCGCCCCGAATCATCTCTGTAAATAAAATTTCCGAAACCGAGATAATGAACAATAAAACTTTCAAAATCCTGTATTAGAGTTTCCGAATTTTTATTAATAAAAGTTGTGTTTAATTTATATGCAATTTCGGCATTGGAATTTTCAGACGATTGAATTATTGTTGGTATTTCTTTAAAGTTATTTCGTGCATAGTTTACGAGATCAAATCCTGCTTTGCTATATATCTTACCGGCCTTTTCATATTTTACATCCGTAATCAAACATAACATATATTCTTCATATTTATCAAGTATTTTAACTGCTCCTTCATAACTTGAAGCCAGAATTATTTTTGGCCTTGCACGCAGTCGAAGAACTTTATAAAGTTCATCGGTGCTGACATCGTCGATGAGCCTTTTAGTCTGTTCCATCACAATTTTATATAACAAAGGAAGGTAACGCGAATAATAATTCGGCGAATCTTCAACGAGAAGAATAACCCTAACCATTCCGATTTTTGTATCGTTTTCAATATTAATGGCATCTTCCACTAATTTAATCATGGCAAAGAAAATCCTTGAATCGCCATTCCAGACAAAAGTTCTGTCGATACTTGATTCTTTTCTCGATACGGTTTCATAAAAATCTATATCACCGCTACTGTTTAATAATAAGAAAATCGGAATATATTGAAATTCTTCTTTTATTTTTTTACCTATTAAAATCGGTGTTTTTCTGTCAACACCTGCCATCATAATAATCAGATCAAAATGTTTTAAATGTAATTGTTCAAAAGCTTCTTCGGCAGATGAAACCCCTGTAATTCGCGGGACGGAAGTCAAATTTAATTGCTGATATTCACCAAGAACATGTTCCGAGAAACGCCCCTCTTTTTCAATACTATATGCATCATATAAATTAGCTACAAGAAGTATTTCCTTAACTTTAAAAGGCATCAAATCGTGATAGATATCTCGATCGGAATTACTTTTGTTGAGAAATTTTTGCAATAATCTTCTACTGGCAACATTAAAGTCTTTAGGCTTGGTATCCAGAATACTTTTTTCTTTTTTAACACTTTTTTTTAGAACTTCTTTACCTGTAATGCGGTTAAGAAATCCCGAGATTAAGTTAGCAATATTTATTAAAAGATCTCTTTCTTCGTTTAAAAAAGGACCTTCATCATAATCAGGAAAATCCTGCAAATAATAAATTTCGATTATACCTTCTTTATTATCAAATGTGTCAAAGCTTTGCTCTTGTTTCCATGATGATGAAACAAAATTTGGCGAGTTATATTCATTCCCATCAAATTTAATTCTTGCTGTTGTATATTCAGGATATTGATAAGCATCCGGCAAAATATGACAAATCTGTTGAAGTATTTCATCTAAAGGTTTGCCCTGTTTTAAAATACTTGTTGTTTTATTTATTGCCGACAATTCCTTTAAGCGTTCTAAACTTTCTTTATGGAATTTATCTATGTTTCCCGGTAATTTATCAAATTTATCCATAATATCTTAGTTGGTTGTTTATTTACAACTCTATATTAAATAATTAGAATCAAAAACTACATTTTTCTATTCTACAAAATTAATAGATATTATGTGATAAAGGATAAACAATTTATCGAAAAAAATATTTTTTCTTGTATTTGGAAAATATTTTCTAATATTGCTGTAAAATTAAATTATTTATAATCTAAAATACAAAGGCAAAGAAAATTATGACAAACAATGTTTATGACCAATTAGTCAAGGATTTTATGGCAAAAATTATTGCTAAAAATTCTGGGGAAACTGAGTTTCACCAAGCTGTTCAGGAAGTTGTTGAAACCTTAGTTCCATTTATTGAAGAAAACCCTCAATATAAAGTAGCAAAAATTCTGGAAAGAATTGCAGAACCCGAAAGAGTTATTCTTTTTAGAGTTCCCTGGGTTGACGACAAAGGAGAAATTCAAATTAACAAAGCTTACAGAATCGAAATGAATAGTGCAATCGGGCCTTACAAAGGTGGACTGCGTTTTCATCCTACTGTAAATCTCGGTATTTTGAAATTCTTAGCCTACGAACAAGTTTATAAAAACAGTTTGACAACACTTCCTATGGGTGGAGGTAAAGGTGGTTCAGATTTTGATCCTAAAGGAAAAACAGACAATGAAGTTATGAAATTTTGTCAAAGTTTTATGACAGAATTGTGTAGACATATTGGCCCTAATACTGATGTACCTGCCGGCGATATAGGTGTTGGTGGACGAGAGATAGGATTCATGTTCGGACAATATAAAAGAATTAGAAATGAGTTTACAGGTGTTTTAACCGGTAAAGGCCGCGAATGGGGCGGAAGCCGTATCAGGCCTGAAGCTACAGGATATGGAGCTACTTATTTTGCTGCCGAAATGTTAAAAACAAGAGGTGATTCATTAGAAGGAAAAACCGTTGCAATTTCAGGTTCAGGAAATGTTGCTCAATTTGCTACCGAAAAAGTTACTGAATTAGGCGGTAAAGTAGTTACTTTATCCGACTCAGCAGGATTTATTTATGATCCTGAGGGAATTTGTAAAGAAAAATTAGCTTATATAATGCATCTTAAAAACGTAAAAAGAGGCAGGATTAAAGAATATGCTGAAAAATACGGATGCGAATACCATGAAGGTTTAAGACCATGGGGTGTTAAATGTGATGTTGCTATGCCTTGTGCTACTCAAAATGAAATCAACGAAGATGAAGCTAATATGTTAGTTAAAAACGGATGTTATTGTGTTTCGGAAGGTGCTAATATGCCATCAACCTCAGATGCTGTTGTTATTTATCAAAAAGCAAAAATTCTGTACGGTCCCGGTAAGGCGGCTAATGCAGGTGGTGTTGCTGTTTCCGGACTTGAAATGTCGCAAAATTCATTAAGACTTTCATGGACAAGAGAAGAAGTTGACGGAAGATTACAAACTATTATGAAAGATATACACGAAACTTGTGTAAAATATGGTAAAGATGATACCGGATATATCGACTATGTTAAAGGTGCTAATATTGGCGGTTTTGTTAAAGTTGCTGATGCAATGATTGCTCAAGGCGTAGTTTAATTAAATTAAATGATTGATTTAGGCCCTGTAAGCTATGTTTACAGGGCTTTTTTTATTATCAAATTCACACTTAAAACCCCGCAGTTTAATTGCTATTCTTTCTATAATTTTTTTTTAATATCGAATACTGAGTAACGAATTTTGAATAATGAAGTAAATCCATTCCTGTGTTTAATAACATGGAAGTCTGAGGGTTCACTTCATTATTCCTTGTTCGTTATTCGAAATTAAAATAATTTTAAATAAAAGTTCTTTTCCACAAAAGAATAAAAAAAAGGGAGAC
>CAZBSL010000215.1:3181-5224 GCA_964494265.1 uncultured Bacteroidales bacterium | reverse complement strand
GGTTTAAGTTTTGCACTAAAAGTTGCCAAACATGGGAAGGTTTGCATAGTTACAAAAACAAAAGCTGAAGAAACCGCCACAAAATATGCCCAAGGTGGAATTGCAGCCGTAATGTACAGCCCCGACACGTACGAAAAACATGTTAATGACACTATCAATGCCGGTGATTATCTCTCAGATGAAAAGATTGTTAGAATTACAATATCCGAATCTACTGAGCGAGTAGAAGAGTTAATTGACTGGGGCGCAAAATTTGATAAAGCAAAATCCGGAAAATATGATTTGGCAAAAGAAGGTGGACATTCAGAGTATCGAGTTTTGCATCATAAAGATAAAACCGGTAATGAAATTGAAAGTGCATTATTGAATCAGTTAATCAAACATCCTAATATTGAGATACTTGAAAACTATTTTACAGTTGATATAATTACTCAGCATCATCTTGGAAGCAAGCTCTTTAAAGTATCCAAAGGTATTCAATGTTTTGGTGCCTATGTATTGAATCCGCTTACAAAAAAAGTTGATACAATTTTATCAAAAATTACTTTATTAGCTACAGGTGGTTCTGGAAATGTTTATAACACAACCACTAACCCTAAACTTGCTACAGGAGACGGAATTGCAATGACTTACAGAGCAAAAGGACAAATTGAAAATATGGAATTTTTTCAATTCCATCCAACTTCATTATATAATCCAAAGGAAAAACCATCATTTCTAATTACTGAAGCTTTACGAGGTTTTGGAGCTATTCTTAAAACATTGGATGGAAATGAGTTCATGAAGAAATATGATAAAAGAGCCTCCCTGGCACCCCGTGATATTGTGGCCAGAGCGATTGACAATGAAATGAAAATAAGAGGAGACGAACACGTTTATCTTGATTGTACACATCTAAACAGCAATGAATTAATCACGCATTTCCCAACAATTTATGCAAAGTGTTTAAGTATTGGTATTGATATTACAAAAGAAATGCTTCCCGTCATTCCGGCTGCTCATTATTCATGTGGAGGAATTTCTGTCGATGAATATGCAAAAACTTCAATTATAAACCTTTATGCTTCAGGCGAGTGTGCACATACCGGCCTTCATGGTGCTAATCGTTTAGCATCTAATTCATTACTTGAATCTGCCGTTTTTTCACATCGGGCAAGTATTGATGCAATTAAAAAAATTGAAGATATTAATTATTGCGATCAAATTCCGGAATGGAATTCCGAAGGAACAGTAATGAACGAGGAAATGATTCTTATCACTCAATCGCTCAAAGAACTGCAGCAGTTGATGAGTAATTATGTTGGGATTGTAAGATCGAATCTTCGATTAAAAAGAGCTTTAGATCGTTTAGAAATAATTTATCAAGAAACTGAGCAGCTTTATGAAAAATCAATTCTTTCTGTTGAGATTTGCGAACTCAGGAATTTAATAAACGTTGCCTATCTTATAATTAAAATGGCCATTCAGAGAAAAGAAAGTATCGGGCTTCATTATTCTATTGATTATCCAAAAATCAAGAAATAAGAATTAGTGGCTTGATAAAGCTTTTTTAGTCTTCTTTCATTTCCAATTTTATACATTGTTTGGCTTTCGTGCATTATTTCAGGCAATTTGGGCAAAATATTATTTATCCGAAATATTTCCAAAACTTTACATTATCCTTATCGGAAATTTTATTTAATTTTGATTAGAATAAAATCCTTTATGGAAAAAGTTTATTATAGCATAGGTGAGGTGGCAAAAATGTTTGGTGTAAATACGTCTTTAATACGTTTTTGGGAAAATGAATTCGATATAATTAAACCCCGAAAAAACAAAAAAGGAAACCGTATGTTCACCCGAAATGATGTCGATAATTTCCACATTATCTATCATCTGGTAAAGGAAAGAGGTTTTACACTAAACGGTGCAAAAATTAAATTGAAGGAAAAAAATACCGACTTTTTTGAAAATATTCAACTAATTAAAACTTTAAAAAACCTTAAAGCTTTTTTATTGGAAGTAAAGGATAATTTGTAATTAGAACTTAATCAACAGAAAAAC
>CAZBSL010000215.1:0-3081 GCA_964494265.1 uncultured Bacteroidales bacterium | reverse complement strand
AATTCAATATTCTCAGGCTTTCGCATTGATGAAAAAGTAGCTTTGGCTAAATCCAGAAATGATCTTGCTTTTCCGGTTCCCAAATTATAAATTCCCGAATCCTTTTGTTGGTTCATCAGAAAATACAAAACATCAACAACATCTTTTACATAAACAAAATCTCGCAATTGTTGTCCATCCTCAAAATCGGGTTTATGCGATTTAAAAAGTTTTACTTTATTTGTTGCATTTATTTGATTAAAAGAATGAAAAATTACCGAAGCCATACGAGATTTATGAAATTCGTTAGGGCCATAAACGTTAAAAAATTTCATTCCTGCCCAAAACGGTGGTTGAGTTTCTTGTTTTAAAACCCATTTATCGAAATCATTTTTCGATTCACCATAAGGGTTTAAAGGTTTTAGCTTTTCAATAATTTCATGATTATCATCATAACCAAGTTCACCCATACCATAAGTGGCAGCAGATGAAGCGTAAATCAAAGGAATTTTATACTCACAACAAGCTTTCCACATCACCTTTGAATAATTAAGATTTAATTTATCAAAAACAGTTTTATCAAATTCTGTTGTATCGGTTCTAGCCCCAATATGAAAAATAAATTCAATATCCTGATGATTGATTTTAAGCCAATCAAAAAACAAATTCCTGTCAACCTTTTCTTTAACAACTTTGTTGAGCAAGCTTTTATTCTTCTCAACATTAGAAAAATCATCAACAATTACAATGTCTTTAATCCCTTGGTTATTAAGCTTACTTATTAAACTACTTCCAATAAAACCTGCTGCCCCTGTTACTATTACCATTGATTTAAATTAAATAATAGAAATAATTCTTTTTCAAAAGTACGAAGAATAATAAGAATATTTAATGAATAATATATAGCCTTTACTTAACTTATTGAGTTTGATATAAAAAGTATTTCATCAGCAAATTCCAGGCGAAATTGCTTTTAAATCCATCATAAAAAAAAGGCAGTGAAATTTCTTTCACTGCCTTTCTACTAACAATAATTTATGAAATCGTACCTACTTCTTCTCTTTATCTTTACAAGATTTGGAGCAGGATGTATTTCCGGATTTACAATTTGCAGGATTGCAATTTTTAGCTTCAGGGCATTTTGCTGGATCACATTTTTTCCCGTCTTTAGTTTGTCCTTTTGAACAACAAGTTTTTGCTTTTGAACTGCAAGCTTTTGTACCACTTTTACAAGTAGTCTTTGAGTTCGGTTTGCAAGTTTTTGCTTCAGGACAAGTCTTTGTGCAATCAGTGTTTTTAGCGTCATTTTTTGTTAAGGTAGTTTTTGCTTTTCCTGCCTCATTATTGCTTTGTGAAAATGTATAAATCGGTGTAAACAAAATCATTAATGCAACACCGGACAAAATCAAAATTAGTTTTTTCATATCTATCTTTTTTAATAATTAATAATTAAAGCAAAGTTAAACCAAGAAAAATGTTTTTATGTTATTTACAGGTTAATTGATGTTAAGATGATGTTAATATTTTATTGATTAGCAAAAAAATCTGTAATTTCGTAAAAATGAAACAAAAAAGAAAACAATTAGTATTAATTATAGCCACTTTTGGCTTTTTGATAGCATTGGTGATAATACAGGTTAACTGGATATTAAATGCTGCCTCAATACAAGAATCACAATTCAGCCATAGTGTAAATTTGACATTAAACCGAATTGTTGAAAATATTTCAAGAGACAAACAAATGTGCAAAAATGTCGAGAGTTGTTTTATTACTAATGATTCAGTACCATGTTGTTTGAGGACAAGGTATTACAATGAATGGCTAAAAGTAGATTCGATAATAAAAAATAATCTCGAATATTATAATATTGATCTTGAATATGAATTTGAAATTGTTGGTAGCAAAAATGATTCGTTAATCAGTATCATAAATCAACCCTTCTATTCTCTGAGTCTTGAGAAAGCTTTAAAGCAATCTGGTATTCAGTTGAAAATTAACTTTCCCGAACGCAGAGAATTTATTCAGGCACAAATAGGAACAATGTTCATAACCTCTATTCTTCTGATAATATTTATAATAATTTCTCTGATAGTTATTATTAATTATTATTTAAAAGAAAAAAAAATTGCCGAGAGTACAAAAGATTTCATCAACAATATGACCCACGAATTTAAAACACCATTGGCAAACATTGCACTCGCAAATAATATGTTATCGAAAAATGAAAATGTTTTATCATCCGAAAAATTAACAAAATACACGTCAATTATTAATTTTGAGCAGGAAAAACTTCAGGAACATGTAGAAGGATTATTGTACTCGGCCAGCTTGGAAAATGGCTCAAATGATAATTATGAAGTAATTGATGTTTGCAGTTTATTGCAAAAAGTTGCGAAATCTTTTGAGGTGCAAATAGCACAAAAACAGGGAGAAATAATTATTAATAAATGTGATTCGCAATGCTATACTTATGGTGATAAAAAACATTTGTTGATGGCTTTTTCAAATATAATTGATAATGCGATAAAATATTCTAACAATGCTCCAAAAATTACTTTTGAATCTTTTGTTAAAAATAATACAATATTTATTAGCATAAAAGATAATGGAATAGGCATATCTAAAGAATATCAAAAAGAAATTTTTGAAAAGTTTTATAGAATTTCTACAGGCGATTTACATAATATTAAGGGTTTTGGTTTAGGGCTTTCTTTTGTGAAAATTGTTATTGATTCTTTTCAAGGAAAAGTAAATGTTAGCAGTTTGAAAGGAAAAGGAAGTGTTTTCGAAATTCAATTACCTTTGTACTCGGAATAATTTCTAATGAAAATGGAAAAGAATTTTATTAAAATTCTTCTTGTCGAAGACGATGTAAATCTTGGTTTTCTGTTAATTGAATTCCTTGAATCTAATGGTTTTGATGTAAAATTATATCGCGATGGCGAATCGGGTTTTAAAGGATTTCAAAAGGGGCAATTTGATTTTTGTATTCTGGATGTTATGTTGCCAAATATCGACGGTTTTACGCTTGCAAAAAAAATCAGAACAGAGAATAAAAAAATCCCTATTATTATGCTTACGGCACGATCATTACAGGAAGA
>CAZBSL010000214.1:0-5252 GCA_964494265.1 uncultured Bacteroidales bacterium | reverse complement strand
TTTTCAAAATAAGTAAAAGCACATTCTTGATTATCAATTAATGGAGTAACAAATTCTCCCTCCGCATCATAATCGAAAACTCCGTATTTTTCAATTATAATTTTCCCCTTTTCGCATAAATATGGTTTTATTTCATCAATATTATCTTCAAGAATTGAAATTTCTTCTTCTTCGAGCGGGGCACCTGCATCGCCTGCAACACAACATTCTCCAAAACAATGATTCAAATTACAAGCAAATTTCACTTCAATTAAATCATTGGAAATCAAAGTATCATTGATTTTTATCATGAAGCGAAATTACAACTTTCAATAAAGCAGTTGAATATTTAAAAGAGAATTTTCCGTAATTGCCAATTTGAGATTATCCTGCCGAAGCTGCAGTACCTGTAACAACAACCGCACCGGCAACAACAGCCTGCATTTCTTTTATAACTTGGTCAACGTCCTGAGAAATAGAACTGTTTTTTAAAATCTCATTTAATTTTATTTTAATATTTCTCAGTTCACCTTGTTCTTTTATTAATATTTTTTGAATTTTACAGGCCTGAATTAAAGCTAATATTGATGCCGATTGATTATTCATATTATTTCCTTTAAACAAAGCATCTCTCAAATTATTAATTATTTCTTCCCTGACACTTTTTTTAATTAAAGAAACTGATTTATAATGAATAAATAGAAATTGCTTCTCTTTTATCCTAACTAATCCTTTTTTCTCCAAATCATGCAATAAATACAGCCTGTATTTTCTTGCTTTATTAGAAAAACTCCTCACCCATGTTTTTACCCTTTTTTCTTTCTTTGAATTATATATTCGCGATGCAATCTCATCAAAAGGAAATTTCAGTTTCTTTGGTAATTTTTTAATAATTAATCGTTTGTTTTTTATCTCAGCAATTTTTTTTTCTGATAATTCGATAAAAATTGCACCTATTATTCCCGGATTAACTTTTTCGATTGGTATTAAAAAACCCGATTTTTCCGGTTTCAAGGAAAGCAACAAAAAAGTTTCAGCTAAATTCAGTTCCATTATTTTTGCATTTAATGATTATAAAAAGATATTTATTGATTGAATTTATTTCAATAATTTATGGCGTAAATATACAAAAAGTAAAAATTTGATTAAATACGATTTGTTTATAATTTTTTATGATTAAATTAGTTTTTGCTTTATCGTGATTAGACTAATAATTGAATATGTTTTAATTTGTTTAAAATGAATTTTTTAGCACATTTATATTTATCAGGAAATGACGATGAAATTGCTCTCGGTAATTTTATTGCAGATGCCGTAAAAGGAAAAGCTATTCTTAATTACGAGGAAAATATCAAAAAAGGGATTTTGCTCCACCGTGAAATTGATTCATTTACCGATAATCATAATGTCTTTAAAAAAAGCAAAATACCTCTTAACAATAAATATGGGAGATATTCCGGTGTGATTGTAGATATTTTTTACGATCATTTTTTAGCTGCAAACTGGAAAAATTATTCAAAAACCGAATTAAAAGAATTCACTTCCAATGCTTATAAAATTGCTTTAAAACACTTCAATATTCTTCCAAAAAAAACAAAAAGGATACTTCCGTTTATGATTGCTCAGAATTGGTTGGCAGGATATGCGAACTTAAAGGATTTGAAAAGAGTTTTTTACGGAATGGACAGACGAACGGATTTCAAATCGGGAATGAAAGATGCAGTTGATGCTTTAATTATGAACTATAATGATTTTGATGAAGACTTCAAAGCATTCTTCCCTGATGTGATAGGTTTTGTTGAAAAGAATAATGATTTAAAAATTTTGTAACACAATTGTTGACACTCAATTTTTGGGAAGCTATTTCGAAAGTTTTACTTTGGCAATAAAAGGAATCTCTCAGCTAATCATCGACTTATAAAATCAAGAAACTACAGTCAGCATCAATTTTCTTCTTCCTCCTCTGTTTCTAAATTCACATAAATAAATTCCCTGCCAGGTTCCAAGCCCTAATCTGCCGTTAACAATCGGAATAGTAATCGAATGCCCTGTAAGAGACGATTTCAAATGTGCAGGCATATCATCTTTTCCTTCGAAAACATGAACGTAATCGCGTGAATTTTCGGGAACTAATTTATTAAAAATTGTTTCAAAATCAACTCTGACCGAAGGGTCTGCATTTTCATTTATGCTCAATCCGGCCGAGGTGTGTTGAATAAAAACCTGTAATAATCCGGCATTTGGCAGGTCGGACAAACTGTTTACAATTATATTGCTAATTAAATGAAATCCCCTTCCGAATGAAGGCAGAATAATTTCTTTTTGCTCAACCATATTACACAAATTTAAAAATTAATAGAATTATTCTCTAATTTCCTTTTTTCAAAAATAATGAAAATTTTATTTGATAATTCATAAAAAAAATATATTTTTGTAATAAGCAATAATTTAAAAAACTAAATAAAATGTATAAAAAGCAAGGTTTATTCAGAAGCACAAAAGATAAAGTTATCGGTGGTGTTGCCGGAGGCATAGCAAAATATTTTAATAGTGATCCGACAATTTTCAGAATTCTATTTTTACTCGCTGCATTTTTTGGAGGAGGCGGAGTATTGATTTATTTAATATTATGGATAGCGCTACCTGAAGATTATTCTCAAAACATTTATGGGCAGAATTTTTCACCCAACGAACCAAAAGACGATAATGTTGAAAAAGATTCGCAAACTGATTTTAAGGCAGATCCGCCACAATATACCCCTAATTTTCGGGAGAAAAGTTTTGATAACGGAAGCCTGATTGCCGGCTTGATATTGATTGTGATAGGGGGGATTTTTCTTATCGTTAATTATATTCCGCGAATCTACTTTGTTGATCTGTGGCCCTTGATTCTCGTTGTTGCAGGCATTGCTTTAATTTCTATTAATTATTCACAAAAAAAACAAAAATAACATGAAAAGCGGAAATGTATTTTGGGGTGTAATCCTTGTTGTCATCGGATTACTATTTATTTTCAAAAATTTAGGATTTATATATTTCGATTGGTGTTCAATCTTTAATTTATGGCCTTTGCTATTGGTTTTGTTTGGAATAGCCATTCTTCCAATAAAAAACCTGTTTAAAGTTCTGTTGTCAATTATTGCACTTTTTGCGGGTGTTATGATTTTTAGTTTTTCCGATTCATGCTATAATAATTTCAGAATCACACATGACAACAACAGATATTATTTTAATGATGATGATGACGAAGACTATGAAATTGATGAGCAAGTTTTTACTGAGCCGTATAATTCGGATATTGAATATGCCGAATTACAATTTGATGCCGTTGCCGGAAAATTCAGAATTAAAAATGTAACAAATGATCTTCTTTATTTTAATAGAGAAGGAAGTGTCGGCCCTTATTCATTTATTTCCAAAAATTTGGGAAACAAGCAATCAATACAATTCAGGCTTAAAAATTCTCATTACAGATTAAGAAAATGGAAAAACGAAGTAGATATTAAACTGAACGAAAATCCAATCTGGGATTTTGACCTTGATATTGGTGCTGCAAAAGTCGATTTGGATTTAAGTAAATTTAAAACAAGAAAAATTAAAATTGACGGAGGTGCTTCATCGGTTGAAATCAAACTCGGTGATAAACACAATAAAACAAGATTGAATATTGACTCCGGTGTATCTTCAATTTCCATAAAAGTCCCTGAGAAATCAGGTTGCGAAATTTTTACCTCAACAGTTCTGTCTTCCAAAAATCTATATGGGTTTGATAAATATGAAAAACATACGTACAGAACACCGAACTTTTCTATGAGTGAGAATAAAATTTATATAAATATTGATGCCGCTATTTCAAGTCTAAACATTAGGAGATATTAAAAATTCCGATATTTTTCTTCGGTTTTTGAAGAATTAAATAATAATATGGAGTATAAAGATTATTATAAAATACTGGGAGTTAGTAAAAATGCTACTCAGGCTGAAATAAAAAAATCATATCGTAAGCTTGCCTTAAAACATCATCCCGATAAGAACAAAGGCAACAAAGAATCGGAAGAAAAGTTTAAAGCTATTTCTGAGGCCAATGAAGTTTTAAGCAATAAGGAAAAGAGAAAACAATACGATGAAATAGGATCGAATTGGAAACAACATGAATATGCGAATCAAGCCGGAAATGCTAATTATTCAAATCAACAAGGCCGTGATCCAAGAGGAGCCTATTCGCAGGCAAATTATGAAGATATGTTCGGCGGACAAGGCGGTTTTTCCGATTTTTTCGAGCAATTTTTTGGAGGCAATTTCAATAATTATAAGCAATCAGGAAGATCGCCTCAATTCAAAGGACAGGATTATGAATCGAAATTAAATATTAGTCTTCAGGAAGCTTATTCGGGTACTTCCAGACTTTTAACCATCAATGATGGCCAAAAATTAAAAATCAATGTCAAACCGGGTGTAAAATCAGGCCAAATTCTCAGGGTTAAAGGCAAAGGCGGAAAAGGTTCCGACGAAAGCAAAAGCGGAGATATTTTCCTGAAAATTGAAGTACTTCCCGATAAAGTTTTTAAAAGAAAGGCCAACAATCTTTATTCCGACCTGAATATTGATCTATATAAAGCAATTTTAGGAGGAAAAGCAAAGCTTCAAACCCTAAAAGGTTTCATTAATATAACTATTCCAAAAAACACTCGAAACGGGAAAACACTCAGACTCAAAGGACTTGGGATGCCTGAATATAATAAGAAAGACAGTTTTGGCGACCTTTTTGTGAAAATGAATATCAGTATTCCCGAAAAATTATCTGAAAAAGAAATTGAGCTTTTCAAGGAATTAGAGAAAATTCATACATCAAAATCTTAATCGAACCGCTATGCTTATACTTTACACAGAAATACTGCAAAAAACAATACAAGAATTTGTTGAAGCATATTATTCGCGAGAATTACAACATTATGCAAGTGATTTTTGTAATGAGTTTGATCTCGAAAACGAAACAATTGAAACGGCAATTAAGCGTGCAATAGATGCCTGCAATTCGATTAATATTCCATATTATTATCATTTTAAACATGTTTTTATAGTTGAAGAAAACATTATTTTCCACGACTGGAAACTTTCGCCCTTCGGCTGCTATCTGACAATTCTGAATACCGATCCCTCAAATCCCTTAATTGCAAAATTTCAGGAGTCTCTAATTGTTGGTGACTAATCAAAGGATGATACTTGCAGTAATGGGAATAGTAAGCAGTAAAGGGAATAACATTAATAAATAA
>CAZBSL010000213.1:0-5255 GCA_964494265.1 uncultured Bacteroidales bacterium | reverse complement strand
TTTATATTTTTCAATTTCAAGTTCCCCAAGTTGAATTTTTTCAAGTTCAATTGCCTGACTTTCTAAGGAATTTGTTCCCAAGCCAGTTGATAATTTTTCATTTTTTTCAAACTCCGAATTTTCATCCGAAACAAATTTCATTATCCTATTTGAATCAAAAACTGTTCGGGATGCTCCCGTATCAATAATCATGTTTGCTGCTTGTTCATTGATGAATATTTCAATCATCAAATGAAAACCATCATTTTCGATCGGGATAATTTTTATTGGAATTTTAGTAATCATTTCAATTTTAGAAGTTAGGTTTCAAAGCATATTTAGTATAAAACTCTTCAATATTTTTAACAGCTTCTTCGGATGTATCAACGAGAGTAAATATTTTCATATCATCAGACCGAATATTCTTTTCTTTTACTAATTTTTCTTCAATCCAGTCAATTAGTCCTGTCCAATAGTCTTTTACAACAAGGATAATTGGAAAGTGAACCAATTTATGGGTTTGAATTAAAGTAATTGCTTCAAATAATTCGTCGAGAGTACCAAAGCCTCCGGGCAATACTACATAGCCCTGTGAATATTTCATAAACATAACTTTACGAACAAAGAAATTATCAAAATCAATGAGTTTATCGGGGTCAATGAACGAATTCGCAACTTGTTCGTAAGGTAAATTAATATTTAATCCTACTGATTTCCCACCTGAAAAATGGGCACCTTTGTTTGCAGCCTCCATGATTCCCGGGCCTCCACCCGTAATTATCCCAAAGCCTTTCTTAATTAAAAGATAAGCTATTTCTTCTGCAATTTTATAATATTCACTTGAAGGTTTTGTCCGTGCTGACCCAAAAACAGAAACACACGGGCCTATACGCGAAAGTTTTTCAAATCCTTCAACAAATTCTGAAATGACTTTAAAAATTTGCCATGAATCGTAAGTCTTAATTTCGTTCCAATCTTTTGCAATAAATGCTTTTCTTATTTTTTCTTCTTCTTCAAATTCTTTCATAAAATTTTTATTCTTTTAATTAATCGAAAAAGGTTTTAAAAAGAATTTTAGATTTTAATTTTAAATAAATCCAAATCCAAAAATTGCCATGAAATATCCCTATTTAACGTATCATGATCTAAAACTAGTACTTTATCGGGTAAGCCCCAGGTTGGAAATTGCTCATTATATGGAACATCAGAAGCAATTCCTGAACCTAAAAATACCATGCCGATTTCAGTAATAAATTCATATGATGTAGCATTTTGTCCAAAATCGCCTGCAATAAAAATAACTTGAATTTCTTTTCGCATGACATTTTCAAATAGCGGAAATACGGATTCTTTGAAATTTTGGTCAGGTGAACATCTGAACAATGTTGATGAATTTACAGTATTAGCATATTCTTCAACCATCATATTATCATCTATGTCAGCCCAAACAACGTTATGAGTTAAAACAATTAAGTGTGATGATTTCTGTATTGTATCACAAACTTCATTAATAAGTTTAAACTGAGCATTAATATTTTCACAATCAATTATACCACCATAACTTAAGTTTGTATTTAAAACAAGTAAAGTTATGTTGTTAAAATACTGAACATGAAACGTTTTCTTTTTGGTTACATAAACAATCCAATCAATATTTCCATTTCTGATATCGTGATTCCCTAAAGTCCAATGTGTATTTGCATTTCCCAAATCAAAAATTCCATCAAGGTAGATTAGTGTATTAAAATCTTTAGTGGTTTCAGCACAGACATCACCGCCAAGCCAAATTTGTTCGTAGGGAGTAAAGTCGAATGATTCCAATCTTTCATCTATTGTTATATTACTTGCATAAGTATGTCCCATAAAAATATATGAGTTATTAATATTTTTCGGGATTGGAACTATTTCATCGGGCTCATCTTTTGTGCATGAAACAATAAGGAATGCAATAAAAATCAAAAAAAGAGAGACTTTTTTATTCATGTTTTTTTTACAAATGTAGAATAATTTCAATGACATTTTTGTTGTAGCGAACATTTTTTGTAACAAATAAAAAAATCGAACTGACATGGAACCGGAAGGCTAAAAAATCATGATCTAACTTAGATATTCATTTTGCTTTCCCTTTCCTCTGCTTCCATAATCCACTCTGGTACTATTATATCTAAAAACATAGTTTTATCGTTATTCAATTTTTCCATATCCAGACCGATAAATTTTTGAGCCTTTGCTTTTGTTGAAATATCAGGATATTGCACTTCATTATTATAACCGAGATCAGCAAGCAGGCGGGCTAATTTGATTCTTGTTTCCTGAATTTTAACCATTCCCGAACTAATTAATCTTCCGGTTTCGATAGGTGAGTGGAATGAATTGCCGTGGGCTGCGGCTGCATAATCCCATCGCCATTGTGCATGTCGAATTCCCAAAAGAATATCTTTCATTTGTTGCTCATTTGCACCAATCTCCCATGCTTTCATAGCTTCAACATGGGCTCTAACTATAAACTCTTCGAGTTTATCCCTGTTTTCGAGGATTTTATCCTGACGTTCATAAACATCGGCTATTAATTGATCGGTTTTCTCACGATGACAAACCTGACAAGTGCTTTCCACATTATTCAAAGGGCTTTGGATTTTATGGTCAGTAAATTTTACACCACCTTCGCTTCTATAAGGCATGTGACAATCAGCACAGGACACTCCCCTTTTAGCATGAATTCCGGTTAGATACATTTCGTATCCGGGATGTTGAGCCTTTAACATTGGTGCTTTACTCAATTTATGTGTCCAATCTTTAAAATTTAGATTGTCGTAATATTTTTCTGCATCTTCACATGTTAGGCCATCCGCCCAGGGAAAAGTTAAATAATTACTTCCTTTAACTTTATTTTTATTAAAATAATATTCAACATGACATTGGGCACAGACCAGTGATCTTATTTCCTGGTGAGTTGCTTTGGTTATATCTTTCCCTAAAGCTTTAAATCCTTCAACCAAAGCAGGGCGGCTAATTTTTAAATCTTGAGTTTCCGGATCGTGGCAATCAGCACAACCAATCGGATTAATAATTTCCGAGCCTAATCTTGCCCATTTTCCGGTATAGAATTCTGCAACGCCCTCTTTATTCATTATTCGTGGAACATCGGGGCTTTTGCAAGTCCAACAAGTAGTTGGCATAGGCCCTTTGTTTGGTTTCATTGGGCCACCTGTCCTTAAAGTATTACGAATATCATCAATTGCATAATAATGCCCTCTGCCTTGACTATAATCCTTCGAAAAACCATATCCTGCCCATAAAACAACAAGACGCGGATCGACTTCAAGCATGTCAATCATGCCTCCACCATTATATTTACTGAAAAAAGAGGAATCTTCTGTCTGGTAATATGACTCAAACTCTCTCGGAAAATTTTCACCCCAAACTTCATTTCTTGGTTCAAAATTCGCTATTTTATTTTGGGGCGTATAAGCAAAAACTGCCTCCGCTCGTCTTTCGGTTATTGAAGACGCTAAAAGGCCCAACACGAATACCACTATTAAAGATACAAAGAACAGTATCCAATTAATAGTTACTCTGTTTTTCTTTTCCATAATATTATATTTCTAATTAGATTCATTCATTAAATTATCAAGCCATTCTGGAACAGGGCTTTCCAAAAGTGGTATTCTTGCATTTGGGGTGCTTGCCAGTCCGTTTACCCTTCCATGGGGAACTTCCCTATGACAATCCCAACATAGTCGCGATTCCATATTTTGTTTATGATTATATACCAATGATGTCAATTTCGGATCATTAAGCTGTTCTTTATGACATCTTATACAATTCTGATGGACGACTTCTTTTCCTTCATTCTTTATAAAAATTACTTGGGGTTCATTGCGTAAAGAAAAAACATAGGCATGATTCATTCCATCTTTTGCTTTGAAATAATATTTATTTATAAAATTATTATGAGGGACATGGCAGTCGTTACAATTTGTAATCTCACGATGCGAACTATGATTCCATGTTGCATATTGAGGAGACATAATATGGCAATTAACACATGTTTCGGGTTTATCTGATAAATAAGAAGAAACATTTGAAATATAAATTATATATAAAAATATTCCAAAAAAAGAACCTGCCAGAATCGAGAAGCATCTTTGCCAATGATAAGAAAGAGAAGTCTTTTCCATATGTTTAAAATTTATTTTCCGAAAATTTTTTAGATAATTGCAGAAAATAATTAGTAAAAATCAGTATAATCATCAGGAGACGTGTTTGTTTGTTAATCATTCCCTTGGGTATCGGCATTTTCTTGCCATGTGTTTTCTTTATTATTTCTTTATGTCATCTTAAAATAACTCTTTATTCAAAACTTAATTCTTCTTAAATAATAAATACCTTATTCCAAATAGTTTTTGCATTCATTTTCACAAATTTTGTATAAGTTTTAATCATTATTTATAAATATTTTAAAAACAAACTACATTTTCTACTACAAAGATAGGATATTATTTTTTTAAACAAAAATTTTTAAAATTCTTGTTTGATCTTAATAAAATAAATATTTAAGTTTTATTAGAGAACTCTACAAAAATCAAAAAAAATTGATAAATTTGACCATAAAAAGAAATAAATTTTTAATGAAAATTTACCAAAATATAATCCTATCCAATACAAACAAAATTCTTTTAGTCTTATCTTTTATAATTTCCCTTGCATTTCAGAATTCAACTTATGCACAATTAAATGAAAGAGTATTACATGACTCCGATTTAGGCTTGTTAGCGGAAACAGATAAAATTATTGCAAGCACAAGTATTATAAAAATCATTGAATTAGATGAATATTACATTTTACAAAGTCTTAAACATTTAAATACAGGTGATCCGGGTGATATCTCAGGAATAGTAAGCGACTCTGAAACAACTGATCCCATTGAAGGTGCATTAATTGTCGTTGAAGGCACTACATTTTCAGCTACAACCGGATCAAATGGTGAATATTTCATAGTAGGAATACCAGCCGGTAAATACGATATTACAGCAACTGCAGCTGGGTATAATTCAGAAACAAAATTTGATCAGGATGTTATTTCTGGAGAAAACACTATAATTGATTTTTCATTAGTTAGGATTCCCGGAATAATCTCTGGAACTATCATAGATTCTGAAACTTTAAATCCTATAGAAGGGGCAATTATTAAACTCGAAGGCACAACTTATATTGCAACTACCGGAGAAGATGGAACCTATTCGATTACTAATATTTACCCGGGAATATATGAT
>CAZBSL010000212.1:2023-5301 GCA_964494265.1 uncultured Bacteroidales bacterium | reverse complement strand
CCCGGATTATGAGGATTACATAAAAAAAGCATTTTTGCACCCTCACTAATTTTTGCTTCAAGATCAATAAAATCTATACATATGCGAGAATTTTTAATTATCAATGGGTTATTTATCAGTTTTCGGCCATGGTTTTCTATTGCCGTAAAAAACGGAAAATAAACAGGCGGCTGAACAATTATTTTATCATCTGCTTCGGTTAGGCCGAGAACAATCATATTTAAAGCAGGTACAACTCCCGGGCTAAACGAAATCCACTCCTTTTTCACATTCCATTGATGCCTGATTTTCATCCAATCGATTATCGATGTATAAAAAGATTCAGGCCGAAAGGAATATCCCAAAACCGGATGTTCAAGTCTCTTTTTTATCGCTTCAATTATCACATCAGGAGTTTCAAAATCCATATCTGCTACCCACATTGGAATTAAATCAGTTGTTCCGAAAATTTGTTTTCTCAAATCGTATTTCACACAATTTGTGTTTTCACGCTCAATTATTTTATCAAAATTATTTTTCATCAGATAGAATTCATTTCGTTTTTCCCTGTCAATCCGCAACTTAAGCCATGGGTTGATAATTATTAACAGATTTTATTTTTATTATAAATATCAGGCAATTTTAAGATTAATTATTGAAAAAAACATAGGCTACAAACTATTTGAATGGAATAATTGTCTATTAAATAATATGAAACACACTTATCTCTAAATAAAAGTTGAACAAATGAAGAAGAAATTTACATTTTTGATCAGTATGCTGGTTTTAAGCAGCTTGATTCTAATTTCACAGAACGAGAATAATAGAAAATCCCTCTACGAAAAATTCTCAAAAGAAAATAATACGAGAAATGAAATTCAAAACGAAGGCATTGATACTTTAACAACTATAAATAGTTTTGAAGACATGGGAGAGTTTTATAAAATGGATTATGTGGGGGATTATAATGAATTATTGGATTTAATTGATGAACAATTTACCAAAAAAAACGCCCCGGATTTCGATCCATTTGAATGTAGCCTTTTTAGCGCCAACGGAGATGCCGACAATCAATTATTCGGAAGAAATTTCGATAATCCCCAAAACGATGTCCTGATTGCAAGATATAGTCCTCCTGATGGAAATACTTCACTGGCTTTCACAAGGATGAGCGATTTAGGTTTTGCTTATGGAACAAATTATAACAATCTCACTTTAAATCAAAAATTGCCATTATTAATGTCGGCATATTTTGTTCCTGATGGTATAAACGAATTTGGCCTTACTGCCGGGCTGGCAACTATAAATTCAGTAAACGTAATTATTGATCCATCCAAGGATACAATATTTATTACAAGGCTAATCAGGGAGATTTTAGATCATGCCCAAAATGTTGAGGAAGCTTTGGAAGTTGCCAATTCTTATAATGTTTTTGATCAAGGTATTTACACAATTTCCCACCATTTATTAGTTGGATCCCCAAACGAAGAATCAATTGTTTTGGAATATGTTGATGGTGAATTCCAAGCTATTACAAATCAAGAAACGTGGCAGGTTGCAACTAATATACCTATTTATAACGTACCTTTACATCAGCTAATGAGTAACTGCTGGCGATTTAATTCACTTTATACTTTTTTGGAAAACTCTAATGGCTCAATTAGCTGGGAAGAAGGAATGGATGCTTTAAATCAGGTTCATTTAAATTGCCCATGGTCTGCTATTTATGATATGACAAACAAGGGTATTTATGCAGCATTCCATAATAATTATGATGATATTGCCTATGTTGATTTAGAGAATTTTAATTTCATTATTTATGTTAATATTGATACTGATTTCATCGAAAATCAAAAATTTGATTTAAAACAAAATATTCCAAATCCATTTAGTTTCCAAACAACTATAAATTTTGAGATTCAAGAAAAATCAAAAATTTCTCTGACTATAATTGATAATTCAGGCAAAGTTGTCAAAACACTAATTAAAAAAGAAAATGAAGCCGGAAATTATTCAGTTAAATGGAATGGTACCAATGATGAAAATAATGAGGTTGAAACGGGTATCTATTTTTATCAACTAAAAATCGGAAATAAGTTTTCAGAAACAAAAAAAATGTTGTTTTTGAGAAAATCATAAAAATACTGTCAAATAACGTTCAAGGATGTGCGATTATGAACAAAAGAACTGCAGGTTCAAAATCTATTATCTGTTAAGAATTTGAAATATTTTATTTAGCTTTGCATGAAATTACTAAGAGTTTTTATTTCGATATGAAAAACATGTTAATAAAAAGTAATTTTATAAAACAAACTCATCGGCTATTCCCCGATAATTTACGTAAGAATTATAGTGATTAATTTATCAATTATTTAAATTTAGAAACCCATAGAATTCAAATTATAAACTTAAATTCAAATTAAATGAAAAAATCATTCAAATTATTATTTGCAGGCATGTTGATATTTGTAGCTTTAAGCACATCAGCACAAGAACTAAAAGTTATTGATTCATCTTCAGTTAACATAGAAGATTTCCCCGAATATGTTATAATTACATCCCAAAACACCAAGCTATTAGGAGGTATTGGAATTAGTATTGACTATAAAAAATCTTCGTATAAAAAGCAATTGGTAGAATTGGAGAATATCCTACAAAGCGGGAAAAAACTGAAAGTCAGGAATCAGACAGATTTACTAAACTCCATGTCAAAATTAGGATTTGAATATTTAAATGCCTACGTTGCATCTGCGAGCACATCTACCAACAAGGATGAATTGTCATTTGGAGATAATACCTATAGAGTAAATATGGTTTTTAGAAAAAAGGAATCCTTTCGAAAATAGATTCTCAAAAAAGATTATAATGCCATTTTTACACCCGGAACTGATTTTAATTTTTCATAAAGTTCATTCATTTTTTCTTCAGAATCAAGTTCAATAATTACTGTAAAGCTTATATATTTTCCTGTTGAACTTGGCCGAATTGTCCACTCATTGAAAGGGATTTTTAATTTATTAAAAATTTCAATCAGATGTTTTTTTGTAATTTCCTCGGGATTTTCCGAATCTGTGATTACTTTTAAATTAATTTCAATTGGAAACTTAACTTTTTCATCACCAAACATTTTACAACTATCATTACTCATAACCTTCTAATTAAATTTAACCTCTTTGAAAATATCCATCATGCAAAAATAAACCTTTTAAGCTTGTTTTAAATAATATGAAATATGCAAAAGTCCTAATTCTTTTTAAGCAATTTTAATAATAATTCCGTTAAACGAAAAACTTTAAATC
>CAZBSL010000212.1:0-1923 GCA_964494265.1 uncultured Bacteroidales bacterium | reverse complement strand
AGAATATGCCCCGAATCAACATCTTCAGTAATTTGATGAATAGTAACTTTTGAAGTTGAAGCATTTCTATTAATTAAATCCTCGAAAGGCCTGGGCCCGGCTCCGTAATGATGAGCAAGATCGGCAGGATGAACATTATAAATTCCAAATTTTGGATAATTAATAATTTGCTTATCAACAATTTGTCCAAACACACAAACAATAATTGCATCGGGTTTCCAATAATTTAAAAGTTTTCTGAAATAATTTGATTTTACTTCGCCCGTATAGCAAGGCACACCGAATGATAAGGCTGACTCAATCATTTCACTTTCCAAATCAACCTTTTCTTTTTCATTATAAATTCTCCAGATTCTTCTTTTTGATGAAATTTTTGAGTTGGGATTTGCCGGGTCATCGGTAACTAAGCCTACTATATTTAATTTGTCAGGGAATCGTTTTTCACATTCCTTCAAAGTTTCAAATAAAACATAACCAAGCAAAAAACTATTGATTGCGAGCACCCTGAATCCATTGGGATTTTTATTGGGATTTTCATTATTTGCAGGGATTATTAATTCTCCCCATCTTGAATCTCCAACCTGAATGATTTTACGCTCAGCATCATCAGCCATAATAACCTTGTTAATAGGAAGTTCATCATTATTATTAGTCATAAAAATTTCAATTTATTTTTAAAATACAATAATACAAAATAAGAAAATAAAAGATACACTTCATAGTTAAAAAAATTTATTATATTTGAAAATTAAACTGTAAACTTTTTATATAAAGGAATATGAAAAACACACCTGTAAATCAAGAAGTTGTAAGTAGAAAAATAAAAGAAAGTAAACTCCCAAACATTGGTAAAGCCTCAATTAGAGAGCTTTTAAAAGTAGTTAACCAGATTGAGGAAGAAACCGGTGAGAAATTTATTAGAATGGAAATGGGAATTCCAGGATTGGAAGCTGTTCAAATAGGAGTAAAAGCTGAAATTGAAGCTCTTAAAAAAGGAGTTGCTTCAAAATACGTAAACATTGAGGGGATACCTGAGTTTAAAACTGAAGGGCAACGCTTTGTTAAATTATTTTTGGATATTGATGTTGAAAAATCCGGATGTATTCCAACTGTTGGATCAACATCAGGAAGTTTTTCAACCTTTATGACCCTTGGTAATTTATATGATAAACCTTATACGCATTTATTTATTGATCCTGGTTTTCCTTTACATAAGCAACAATTAAAAGCTTTAAATCATAATTTTGAAAGCTTTGATGTTTACGATTATCGTGGGGATAAATTAAAGGAAAAGTTAGAATCACATCTATCGAAAGGAAATATTACATCAATTTTATATTCCAATCCTAATAATCCCTCATGGATTTGTTTTACCGATAAAGAATTAAGAATAATAGGGGAGTTGGCGAATAAGTATAATGTCATAGTTATGGAGGACCTTGCATATTTCGGCATGGATTTCCGAAAAAATTATTCAATACCTGGAGAGCCGCCCTTTCAGCCCACGGTTGCAAAATATACAGATAACTTTATCTTGTTAATATCAAGTTCTAAGGCATTTAGTTATGCCGGCCAACGTTTGGGAATGTTAGTAGTTTCCGATAAAATATTTAATTTATCATCGGAAAGATTGAAAATGAATTATAATTCCGACATATTCGGGCAAGCGCTGATCTATGGTTCACTTTATGCAATCAATGCCGGAACTGCTCACTCTCCGCAATATGCAGTTTCTGCTATATTTAAAGCTGTTAATAATAAAGAATTAAATTACCGCGAAGATGTTTTGGAATATGCCGTAAGAGCTGAAAAAATGAAAGATTTTTTTACTTCAAACGGATTTAATATTGTTTATGATAAGGATGAGAATGATCCGATTGCTCATGGCTTTTATTTTACTTTTTCTTATCCGGGTTTTACAGG
>CAZBSL010000211.1:0-5320 GCA_964494265.1 uncultured Bacteroidales bacterium | reverse complement strand
AAAGGATGGGAAGCAGGAGATGTTGGAACTATGCTTGATGTTGACTATAATATTGCAAGTCGGACAGGTTTGCAATGTGCACCTTTGGTACATCGCTATATTGGTACAGAGAACATGCATGGAACAGTAAGATTTAGTTTGGGGCCATTCAATACCGACGAACATATCAATAAAGCCATTGAAGCTGTCGATGAAATTGCATCGATGAGAAACTAATTTCTGAACTTATTATTTTAATTATTATTGGCGTTTTAGAATTGATTATCAGATAATAAGATGATCTCTGAATTCTAATCTAAAACAAGTGCATTTGCAACAATTTCTCCAATAGTATTAATTTCTACACCGAGTTTATAATCAATATTCAAACCCATTAGCTGGTCGATGCAATTATGGCATGGCGTTGCAACAATTTTCGCACCCGTAGCCCTGATTTGATCGGCTTTTATTCTTCCCGAATCAACTCTCCTTTCATTATATTCGCTCATAGCAAGCTGACCGCCACCACCACCGCAACAATAATTATTTTCACGGTTTGGTGTCATTTCGATAAAATTTTCAACAGCATTTTTTAAAATAAATCGCTGTTCTTCAACAATTCCTCCTGCTCGTACTAAGTTACAAGGATCGTGAAGGGTAATAAGTTGAGTGTTTTTTGAGGGATCAAGTTTTATTCTTCCCGAACGAATATAATCAGCAATAACTTCAATAACAGTAATAACCGTGAAAGGATATTTTTTTTCAATCCAATTTGGGCCTTCCCACCTAATTGCTCTTGAACCATGTCCACATTCAGCAAGAACAAGAGTTTCTGTGCCAAGATGCTTCATTTCCTTACAAAGGCGATCGGTCAGTTCACGTGCTCCTTCGTTATCACCCGAATAATATGAGTAATTTGTTACATCATAAGTGTTTGTAGATATTGTCCAACTTTCTTTAGCGGCATAATATATTTTAGCCATTGCACTAATCGAAAGCGGGAAAAATTTTGGTTCACGAGGGTTTAAGGTGTACATAATTTTCTTACCTTTTTGGTCTCGCGGGATTTCGGCATTATCATCTTCCACTTCCATTTGAAGGTCTTCTTCTAACCATTCTAATGTGTCAACAAACTCATCACGAGGAATACCCATGTTATTGCCAGTATTTATAGCAGCATCAACAGTTGATTGTAATCCTTTTGGTACAAGGTCCATTTCAACAAGCATACTTCTTGCCGTTCGCACAAGAAACGGAACATCAACACCTATTGAACAATGCACCGAACATCGGCCACACATAGTGCACGCACCAAAAAGAACATCGACCATTTCTTCGATTGTTTCGTCGTTAAGGTCTCTTGCCCCGACAAGTTTTGGTAAAAATCGTCCGGCAAAAGTGTGGTATCTTCTGTAAATACTCCCAACCAAATCCACTTTTCTTGCAGGCATAAAGCGTTCATCTTTAGTAGCAAGATAATAATGACACGATTCTCCGCAGAGTCCGCAATGAACACATGAGTTGAGATGTGTTATAAATTTTCCGTTAAGCTTGCTGTCAAAAAGGTTTAATGCTTTTTGCTGTTTTTCTGATAATTTTGCTCTCATTCTTAAATATTATGTTTTCGGATTGGCCAAACTCCTCGCCATCCGTAAAAGAAACCAAGATGGATGCGTGATGTAAAAAAATAAATCGTATGTCTAAGCTTTCCTATTGGTAAATAAAGAAATAATAAGGTGGAATAGATTAGTAAAACCGCAAGGATTTGATTATTCAAAATAGTAGCAGCCAATAAAATGTGAAAGCCGGTAACAAGAATATTGCTAATATAATCATCAGGATTTGAGAGATTTCTTAGTTTTGAAACAAGCATTCTTTTTATCAAAATCGATAAACCACAAATTGCTGAGATAATTAAGAATATGGCTGAGGAATAATCTAACCATTCGGGTAATTGAATATTAAAAAATAGAATTATTAAGTAAAAAAATCCCAAAAAAGTACCGACATGAAAGATAATTCCTGCCATATAAGTTGGTAGATGAAGGTAAGCTGTTTCTTTTTTTGTGGGCGACATTGCACCCGTAAATGAATAAAAGATTGCCGGTAATGTTTTTCCAAGAGGATGAGAAAAATCTTTAGGTAAACCGGATAAAATGACTTTAAAAAATTGGATAAGGCAAGATATTAAGCATATTGCAAATCCGCCAAGAAAAATCCATTGATAAATTGTAAACATACTCACAAAATATTAAATTTATAACTTTTTGAATCCCATAAATATTTTAGGATTTGTAATTAGTTTATTCAAAAAAACAAGCAAACTATTATTATATAGAGTTTTTGTTTTAAACGCAGCCGTCGGGTTTAGGAAGTCCGGCAATTTTACATGCACCTCTGGCCGGGCCTAATGGAAAAAGTTGATAAATTTCGCGTAATCTCAAACCCGTATTTTTACAAATGTTTCTAACCATAGGAGCCATATCATTTTCTTCCCAATGCGATCTGATAAATTTCACAACAGCCCAATGCTTTTCATTTAGCTCACCTATACCATCATTATTTGCAAATAACATTGCTACTTCCTCGTTCCATATTTCAGGTTTTTGCAGGAAACCATCTCCATCAACTTCAAATTTTTTTCCATTAATATCTATTTCTGGCATATCTCTTTATATTGTATATCGTTAATAAAATCTTTAAATATTTATTTTTGACAAAAATATAACATTTCATTATATTTCCAAATACTTTTATAGCAATATATCAACATACTTACGTTAGTGGTTATATAATAAATTAATTATTAAAGCCTAAGCAAAAATTTTAATTAATTATATTTTCATTATTCTTTTTTCTCTGAAAGTGAAAAGATATTCTGATCACACCTTAAATTTATTAACCAACTAAGAAAGTAATACTTTTCATTTGCTGTGAAAAAACATTATTGATTAACTATTTGAAACTTGCATTGCCTTTTTTGTATAATTGTCGTATATTGCAGCAAAAATTAAATTTTGCGGTAAAATGTGATGCTAACTTAAGCTATTGTAATGAAAACTATAAACATACTGAAATTCCTAATATTATTAATAATCACCGCTTTATCGGTCCGTGGCCAGGCACAGATAATTCCCGAATCCCAAAGAGTTAATTGGTCAAATGCCGGATTTTCAGGTGAGATTCCTAATCCGTCATTAATTGTGAATGTAATAGATTTTGGAGCAATAGGCAATGGTGCTACAAATGATTATCAGGCGATTATTGATGCGATTAATTCATTGAACGGAAGTGAGGGTGTTGTTTATTTCCCTCCCGGAAATTATTTAGTGCAATCAACTTTATCACTTCCTAACAATATTATTTTAAGAGGTGAAATGCCGGAATTTACAACTTTAAGTTTTAACCTCGGTGGTGTATCCTCAAGCTGTATTTCGGTTTCAGGTAGTATAGCAACAGATTTTCAGGCTATTAATTCAGGTTACATAAAAGGATCGAATTTAATTACTATAGCTGATGCTTCAGTTTTTTCAATTGGTGATTTTGCTGAAATCAGAGAGGAAAACGGTTCTTGGGACTCAAACCCGATTAGCTGGGGTGATTATTCTGTTGGCCAAATTGTAAAAATTACAAATGTTTCCGGCAATGAAATTGAAATTGAAGAAGCTTTAAGGATTGATTATGAAGTCGGATTAAATCCGGAAATACGAAAAATTATTCCCCGTTCGAATGTTGGAATAGAATGTTTAAAAATTGTCAGAGAAGATAATCCTGGAGTAGGCGCCGGCTACAATATTTATTTTGGTTTATCAAATAATTGTTGGGTTAGCGGTGTTGAAAGTGATGTAAGTGCCGGAAGTCACATTTTGATTACTACAAGCATGAGAATTGAGGTTAGCGGTTGTTTTATTCATGATGCCTTTTTATATGATGGGGCGGCAACTCACGGATATGGAGTAACTTTAAACCATCATTGCGGAGATTGTTTAATAGAGAATAATATTTTCAAACATTTGCGGCATGCAATGATGGTTAAAACTGGAGCAAACGGAAGTGTTTTTGCATACAATTATTCAATCGAAGCCATCCGCTCTGAACCTATAAGTGATTTTTCGGGAGATATTTCATTACATGGGCATTATCCTTTTGCAAACCTCTTTGAAGGAAATATTGTTCAAAATCTTATAATTGATCATTATTGGGGGCCTTCAGGCCCGTACAATACTTTTTTCAGGAATAGGATCGATTGGTATGGAATAATTATGACACCACCTGAAGGTGCTTCTACTAATGAACAAAATTTTGTAGGAAATGAAGTTACAGAAGGCGGTTATAACTTTTTTATTCAGTTGTATTATGGGCTTTATTATATTTTGAACGGAACAGGACATTTTACTCATGGAAATAATATTGATGGAGAAATTAAGCCTCCAAATACAAATTATTTGACAGACACTTCATATTATTTATCCGGTACCCCTGAATTTTGGAATGTCAATTCAGAACTCCCGTCAATTGGAATACCGAATGTTTTGAATTCCGGGACAATTCCTGCAAAAGAAAGATTTCTTGAAGGCGGAAACTTTGTTTATAAACAGCTTATGGCAAATGCAGGCGAAAACGACACAATTTCATCAGGTGAATCCGTAAATTTGAATGCTTTTGCTTACGGTGGAGCGCAACCATATAGCTTTCAATGGTTACCTATTGAAGGTTTGAGCGATCCGAATATTCAAAATCCTATTGCCTCACCTGAAAACACAACTATTTATACACTCAACGTAAGCGATTCGGATGAAAATACGGCAAGTAGTTCGGTTGAAATTTTTGTGTATTCGTCTTCAATAACTCAAACAATTGAACTTGCAAACGGGTATCAATTTGTATCATCTTATTTATTACCTGAAAATCCGGATATGATGATAGTGCTTGACGCAAATTTAAACGATAATCTTGGTTTTGTTAGAAATTCTGATGGACAGATGTTTAGGAAAATAGGCCCCGTTTGGGTTAATGGAATAGGTGATTGGGTAAGCATTGAAGGATATTTATTCAAAATGAATAATCAGGATATTTTAAATATTGAGGGGGAAATGATTGATCCCCAAACGCCCATTGAATTAATCCAAGGCTATCAAATTATTAGCTACTTGTTTGACACACCGACAGATGCTTTAGAAGCCTGTGCAACAATATTAAACGACAATCTAAACTTTATAAGAAATTCAGAAGGATTAATGATTGTGAAAATCGGCCCGAATTGGGTTAATGGAATCGGAAATTTAAATCCTAATGAAGGCTACTTAATTAATATGAATAATGCGGATATTTTGATCTATCC
>CAZBSL010000210.1:0-5322 GCA_964494265.1 uncultured Bacteroidales bacterium | reverse complement strand
GCAGCGAAGCACAGCCCTCCCTTTTTTCAAGGGAGGGTTGGGTGGGTAAAAGTATAAACAAATCCTTCATTTGCATTATCTTCTATAGTATTTAGTTCTCTTTTCTTACATTTTCTATCACTTTTTTCGTTGTTATATCAAGAGTGAAAATAAACCTTGTTACACTCATCAATACCACAATGTTAACAAACATTTGACAAATCTTAATAATATCATATAAAGTTTTCAACAAATTTAATAAGTAATTAACAAATACTTGCATTTTTTTTTGTTTTGTTGTATATTTGAAAACTTTTTTGCTTAAAAACCAAAAATTTCTTTTAAGTCATACTAATAATATTATCAAGCAATGATTATAAGCTTTACATTAATGCTCAAATGCTTCAACTATGGCCTAAAATGTTCCATGAATATTCTGAAATGCTTAGTGAATGTACTGAAATGTTATATGAACATGCTGAAACGCTTCCGTTACATGCTAAAATGCCATATGAATGTGCTGAAATGCTTCAATGACGTGCTAAAATGCTTCACGAACGTTCTGAAATCTAATTTTAACGAAAAAAATTATTTTGAGAAACTACATTTAATAAACAAGCCTCTTAATTCATGGATTATTAATAATTTACTAATGTATTCAATGCTCTTTGAAGTAATAATATTTTTTTTATTAGCGAATTCGCGGCAAAACAACTTGAGAAAATATCAAATATTAAAATTAAAATTTAGAAAAACATATTTTTTACCAACCAAAGATTAATTATCATGTCAAAAAAAAATCCAACACAAATCGAAAAATTAGAAAAAAGCCGTATTGTTTTTGAAAACGCAAACTCTAATCCTGAAATTGCCGAAACCCTCGCCGATTTTGGTTACGACCAAGCCAAACTAAACGAGGGAAGACAAATTTTAACCGAAACACGCCGCCTTTTCGATTTTAAAGAAACCGAAGTTGACGAAACCAAAGAAAGTAAAACAATTCGCGACAATAAGCTTGATACTCTGAGCAAAACATATATGAAACATCGCTCAAAAGCAAAAGCTGCATTCCGTAAAGTTCCCTTAATTCTCCTTCAACTCGAAATCTATGGACGAGTACCTACAAAATACATAAAATACATCGAAATTATAAGGAAATTCTATTCCGTTCTGCTCGCCGACGAAAGCTTGCAACAACGCTTGCTTTACTTAAAAATTACTCCCGAAGTTTTAAGCCAGGCCAACAACCTGCTTTCGGAAGTTGAACAAGCCCAAGCCAATTATATACGCGAAACCGGCGAAACCCAACAAGCAACCGATGCCAAAGACGACGCCTTCGAAATCCTCGACGAATGGATGTATGATTTCAAATTAGTAGCACGTATAGCCTTCGCCGAAAAGCCGCAATTGCTCGAAGCACTTGGTTTTTTTGTAAGAAGTTAAACTGATTCAGATCAGTAATCAAATAAAAAGCATTTTATTCTATTTTCAATCGAACCTGCTCAATTCGTGTTTCGGAAGCCTGCAAAATTGAAAAAACAAATTGATCAACAAAAATTACTTCATTCTTTCGTGGAATACTTTTATGAAAATGTATTATTAATCCGGCAAGAGTTTCATAATCGTCAGTTTCAGGCAAATTGAGTTTGTATTTTTCGTTTAAATCGTCTATTTTCAATTTCCCGTCAAAGATAAATTCATTATCCGAGATTTTCTTCTCAATTAAATCATCTTCATCGTACTCATCTTCAATTTCACCAAAAATTTCCTCAATTAAATCTTCGATTGAAACCATTCCCGATGTTCCACCAAACTCATCAACAACAATTGCTATATTTTTTTGTTGTTGAATAAACATGCTTAAAATATTATTAGCCAACATAGTTTCGGGAACAATTATTATAGGCCTGATGATCGATTTAATTTGGGTAGGTTTTTTGAACATATCGTGAACATGAGCATATCCTATTACATTGTCAACAGATTCGCGATAAACAAGTATTTTCGAGTGGCCGCTTTTAGTAAATTTATCTTGTAGTTTCGAGATATCATCATTTTCCTCAACAGCAACAATTTCTATGCGAGGTATCAAACATTCACGCAATTTAACATCTCTAAAATCAATTACATTTTGGAACATCTGAATTTCAGTTGGCATAATGTTTTCATCCTCAACATCAGGCGAAAATTCTTTCACAAAGTGATCTAAATCAATTGGACTGAAAACCGGTTTCTCGGAAGTGAATTTTGCTTTGAGAACTTTTTTTAATACAAATTCCGATAAACCCGTAAAAACATATACGATAGGATATAATAAAGTGTATATGATTTTTATTGGAATGGAAAAAAAGTTCAGAATACCGTTAGCATAAATTCTAAAAAACACTTTTGGTAAGAATTCGGCAAAAACTAAAATAATTAATGTCGCTACTATGGTTTGAAATAAAAGTATTATGAACTCAGATGCGATATTTTGAGGTAATGAATTTGTAATTAAAGGCTCAAGAATTCTTGCCATTGCTATTCCATAAATTACCAGAGCAATATTATTTCCAAGTAATAAAGCTCCGATAAATTTGGAAGGTGCATTTACAAAATCCGATAAAATCCTTGCCGAAATCAAGCCTTTTGTTCTATCAACTTCGATTTTTAGTTTGTTGGAACTGATAAAAGCAATCTCAAAACCTGAAAAAAAAGCAGATAAAATTAAAGTTATAATTACTATTAACCAGTCACCCATTATTTAGTTCATTAAATTAGGCACTCTAAGTACCAATTAATTAACAATTATCTTTTTACTTATAATATTTTCTAAAGTTACAATTTTAATGAAATATACACCGGTTTTATAATTTGAAACGTCAATATTAAGATTATCAACACCTGCAGGAATATCTTCAACAATTTGACCGGAATTATTTAATATTAATATTCTTTCAATTTTAGTTTTAGAAGAAATACTTATTAAATCATTTGCCGGATTCGGAAAAGCCAAAACATCGCTTAAACTTTCGTCCTTAAAGATGCTTGATGATTTATTAAGATTATAGATACTATATTCTCCATCAGAATAAGGAAATGTTTTTTCAATATAAGCATTTCCATAAGGGTTTAAAGCATTACTCGAAAAATTTGTTTCCTGATTTGAAGACGATGACCAAACCTTTAATTTGAGATTGTTTCCTTCAATAAATCCTTCCTCATTTGTTAATGTTTTAAAAACAGGCATTGAATTATCAAAAGTGTTTTTTGATGATATTTTTACGGAACCAACCAATTTTTCACCATCAAAAGCTGCTGCCTCATCCCCTATTTCAAGTCCTGAAATATAAATTGTGTAAACCGGATCGGCAGCATTTCCTCCTTCAAAAAGGAAATGTTCAGGTGTTGACAATGAATTAATTTTCGATGACTTTTCCCCTGATGTCGGGTAAACTAAGACATCTGAAGCAAACATTTTTACGAGATAGCCTTCACCCGAATTAGCATTTCCAATACCATTAACCCAATTTGGACCGATTTTTCTTAACACTTCTCCGTTAGAGTTTCTGATATAATCTAAATTATCATTAAGTATTGCGGCAAATGCTGTAAGAGCATCCATGGATTCATTCGGGAAATATCCAATAAACTGGTATCCTTCATAAAGGTAAATTGGAGTTGATATTTCTATTGCTGTACCATTTATAGTAAATGATTCCTCAGCATTCATTTTAAACAAATACCCTTCCTCATTTGCCCAATCGCCAATATTATTAATCCAATTCGGGCCGATTTTTCTTAAGGTTGCGCCTTGCGAATTTCTAACATAATCAAGGTTTTCGTTTAATATATCCGAAAGAACAACAAGCAAATCAGGGTCTTCAGGGGAAACATTTGATGATATGAATTGATAGCCCACAGATAATGAAAGTATTTGTGAAGAACCTTCAACATTGAAAACATGAGGATCGGGAGAACCAATAAAAGGATGAGTTGCATTTCGGCCTGACTCATCTGCAGCATATAAATAATATTCAACCAAGCTTCCTGCACCTTGTCCGGGAATTAAGCCGGAATAAACATTTCCTTCAACTTGAGTTAATAAAGTATTTGAATAAGCTGAACCGTTTACGCTATAATAAATAAACAATGAATCGGAATAAAGAGCTGAGCCGCCATAGGCAGTAATTGATGCTTCAATTTGATATTCATCCTGAACGGGAACATCTCCAAGCAAAGGAATATGATCTATATAAACTGCATTCAAATCTGCAATTCCTTTAGCTCTGCAATGTAGGGCATCGGTAGATTCCCAACTACCCGTAAAACCAAGTATCTCATATCCTGGCATAGCTTCCTGATAAAGGGCAATTGCATCATCGTCCCATTGCGAACCGGTTATCGGAACAAGTACTTTTTTGTTTAAAATCAATGAATTGGTGTATGGTTGGTTATTTGGTGTATAAACCCTGAAAACCTGATAAGGAACACCATAGGATGAAATGTTTTCGGCAAAATAAGCAGCAGTTGCCTCAATTTCATCGTATTGCGGATGACTTTGCGGAACCGAACGAATCAAAACCTTGTCAACATCAAGAAATTTTCCCCAGCAATCAATGTGATCAATATAAGTATTATTGGGATCGGGAATAACATGGTAAGTATGCACACCAAGGTAATCCTCAAAATACTGATCAATTTGTTCATGTGTTAAAGTTGGATTTTCATCCCAAACCAAGGTTGAAGATGCTGATATTCCCATACCATCAGTCATATAATTTCCACCGGTATGAATCACATTCATTCCATAAAGATCAATATCTAAAAATCCGGCAACTTCCACAGGAATATTATTATCGCCAGGCCGCGGGCGGTTATAAGGAAAATCCATGACACCAAATTCATTATTTGCATCAACGACAAACCAAGGGCCATAATCTCTTGTCCAATACGAATCGGATGGTGCTTGTATAAAATTACAATTATCCAAATTTACACCTGCATTTGTATATTGAGTTGTAACATAATTTTCCTGGCTTTGGCTCGTAACTACAGTAGTAACCATTACATCTTCGGCCATTTCCTTGATTATGCTTATTGAAATTCCAAAAGGATAGCGAATCAAAACACCTTGCATTTGGTTAAATTCGGCAATATTTCGTACCGGAGCTTCAGGAGGAGGAGTAGGTGTAAAATCCTTCCCGATTTCATCTTTCCTGAGAAGCTCTTCGGGAGTCATCCAATGGGTAAGTTTTTTTACTTCCTTGAGATTTTCTTGAGCTGTTAACTCAATATTTGATATTAATAATACGCTTAATATTAAGAATGAGAGTTGTAAGAAAATGTTTTTCATTTTGTTTT
>CAZBSL010000209.1:3523-5335 GCA_964494265.1 uncultured Bacteroidales bacterium | reverse complement strand
CAATTAATAATTTTTAACAAATTTTAAGGCTAACTAACTGGATAAAATACTTTTCTTTGTTTATTAAATAAAAAACGCCAAAATAATGAAACAAAGATCAATTGAATCAATAAAAAAAGAATACTCCTCAAGACTCGAAAAATATAATCTCCAGTTGCAAAAGATTAAAAAACAACTCGCATGGATTTCTTTTTTGAGATTAGTTGTATTTCTTTCGGGGATAGTTTTGGTTTATTTTGGAATTAATACAAATGCTATATTTTTAATTTTTTCTGCGAGTATTTCATTAATTTTATTTCTGTATCTTGTTCGAAAACACATTTTTGTTTTCAATGAAAAGAAATATTTCGAAAATCTTGTTAAAATCAACATAAACGAAATTAATGCAATTGAAGGAGATTTCAATTCGTTTGCTGATGGCAAGGAATTTATTGACCACAACCATCCATTCACTTCTGACCTTGATATTTTTGGTGAATCATCAATATTTCAATATTTTAATCGTACTACAACGGGAATAGGAAAAACCAAACTTGCTCAACAATTTTCTCATCCCGAAAAAAACCCCAATACAATTAAATCAAAACAAGAGGCTGTTGCCGAGCTTTCGAAAATGATAGACTGGCGGCAAAATTTTATGGCCAAAGCTTACTCGGTAATTGAAAAAAATGATGAAAAAGAACAATTTTTCAAGTGGCTTAACGAAAAGAAAATGTTTGATAGAAAACGTTTTAAATTTATGATAATTTTTGTGCCAATTCTAACATTTTCAATGTTCTTTCTATATTCTTTCAATATAATTGAATTAGCTTACCTGCTCTTATATTTAGTGATTCCGGCAGGAATAGTTGGTTTTTATTTAAGACGAAGCAATAAAATTCACAATCAAATAAGTAAAAAATCTCAATTGCTTTCAAAATATGCAACATTATTATTGGAAATTGAAACATATAATTTTGAATCGGGAATTTTGAAGAAGCATCGAAAAATTCTATTTGACAGCAGGCATTCGGCAAGTTTTTATATTAAAAAATTATCAAAAATCACAAATGCCTTCGATGCCCGCCTGAATATGATTGTCGGGGCTATTTTGAATATCTTTTTACTTTGGGATCTTTTACAGATTTACCGTATGGAAACCTGGCAAAAACGACATAAAAAAAATCTCCATAAATGGTTTGATACCATCGCCGAAATAGATGCTTTGAGTTCTTTGGCAAATTTCAGTTTCAATAATCCAAACAGAGTTTTTCCGGAAATTTCCAAATCCGATTTTCAAATATTTTCGAGCGGGCTCGGGCATCCTTTGATTGATAGAAACGAAAGGGTTGACAATGATTTTATTATTAATGACTGGAAACAATTTTTAATTATTACGGGAGCAAATATGGCCGGAAAAAGCACTTATTTGCGTACAGTCGGAGTAAATCTTGTTTTGGCAATGACAGGCTCTGTTGTTTGTGCCAAAACATTTAAATTCACTCCGGTTGAAGTTTTCACGAGTATCCGAACAAAAGATTCTCTGCAAAAAAATGAATCTTATTTTTATGCCGAACTTAAACGATTGCAAATGATAATCCACAAACTGAATAATGGTGAACACTTGTTTATTATCCTTGATGAAATTCTAAAAGGCACAAATTCAAAAGACAAACAGGAAGGATCAAAAGCACTCCTTAGACAATTAATAAATTTACATTCCTCAGGAATAATAGCAACCCACGATCTTGCTCTCGGCAGCCTTGCCGATATTTACCCCGGAAATATTGTAAACCATTGTTTTGAAGTTGAAATTAGAAAGGATAAACTAAT
>CAZBSL010000209.1:2109-3423 GCA_964494265.1 uncultured Bacteroidales bacterium | reverse complement strand
CAATTGAAATACAATGGAGATACAATTGAAATACAATTGAGATACAATTGAGATACAATTGAGATACGATTGAGATACGATGAAAATACAATGGAAATTCAATGGAGAAACAATTGAAATACGATAGAAATAATAGCAGAAATTAAATGCTTATGTTTCTGTTTGATAGCAACTTAATTCTTCTTTATTGTAATTATTATATAGGTTTATAATTGAAAAAAATTCAATATATTGTATTCTGAACTTATTACATATTTTTAGTATTTTTGTTTTTTTAATATTAAATGTGTTTTTTTTAATGAAATTAATCATTTTTAGAACAATAGCTTACATATTTATTTCAGCTTTCTTTCTAATTTCTTGTCGGCAGGACTATCAGAATAGATTTTATGTAAACAAGAAAGTTATTAATGGCCAGAAATTTGAACTCATAAGCGCTTATGAGCTTTTTGACGATTATATTAAAACTTCAAAAAATGAGTCAACAAATTTTTATAAAAAGTTAATTTTTAATCCTATAAAAAAAGAATTTTCCGAGAATGCCGAATATCCGTTTTTTCTCAGCAATATTGAAAATCCTATAATTCCCAATAATGAATTAATAAATGAGATAGAAATTCTGAAAAACTCCAATCTGATTGAGATTGCTGAAAATGCATTAAAAAAAATAAGTTTGGCTCTTCCTGGGCCTGCAACTAAAATTCTGTTTATTCCGGCAAATCCGGCATTCAGAAATCATTATAAAAAATATAATATTGGCGTTACTGCAATTACACTTGGAAGTGGGAAAATTATTGTTTCTATTGACCCTACTTTTGAAAACTGGAAGGAACTTCCTCCCTATGTACTTGCTCACGAGTATCATCATAGTGTTTGGACTTCACGGAATTTTGAAACCATAAATTTCAGCCTTATTGAATTCTTAATTTTTGAAGGCCGGGCCGATAGTTTTGCAAGCTCAATTTATCCTGATAAAAATATTCCTTGGACTTCAATAATTAGTAAAGAACAAGAGAATAGGGTTTGGGAAATTATTAAACCTGATTTGGATATGCGCGGCCATACGATTTGTGATAAAGTAATGGTTGGCTCGAATGAAATTCCTTTTGGAAGCGGTTATACAATAGCATTCAATATAGTTCAATCTTTTAAAGAAAATAATCCCGGTTTTTCCGATTATGATATTATTGATTTTGCACCTCATAAAGTTTTAAATATGAGCAAATATGAATAGAATCAAATTAAGCATTATAATTATTTCCGTTCTATTATTTTCATGTAAATCGAAAAATGAAAATGAGATACTATCTGAAA
>CAZBSL010000209.1:0-2009 GCA_964494265.1 uncultured Bacteroidales bacterium | reverse complement strand
ATTTTCATTATCTTACAATCGAACAAATTCTTAACCACACTTCAGGAATGCCGGATTGGTTTGGAAAAAATCTTTATCGGGAGGGCTTAACGAATCAAGATATTTATAATTGGTTAATCAGTCAGGAGTTATCATATATTCCCGGAACAAAATATAATTACAGTAATGCCGGTTACATTTTATTATCAATGCTGATTGAGAATGTTTCAAATTCAACTTTTAACGAATTCCTTCAGGAAAATATATTTTTGCCAAATGAAATGAATAAAACCTTTGTTTGTGAGAACAATAATGTAAAAACTCCCAATAAAGCTTTCGCTTATGATTTGACAGACCAAAGTTATGATTATGATTTATTTACGACGGGTGCCGGCGGAATTTATTCAAACACTAATGATTTATTTAAATGGCATTTATTTCTCTTGCAGGATACTTTGATCTCTCGAAATGACAACTTTAAATTATATCAATCGGGGAGCCTAAAAAACGGAAACAAAACCAATATCGGTTTTGGTTGGGCTATTTTGAATGATTATCAGGGATATGTTTTAACAACAGGTGGCTTCAAAGGCTTTAGAAGTTTTTTGCTTCGATCAATTAACGATAATACAATTATAATTGTTTTGTCAAATAGAAGTTGCACATTATGTACGAAACTTGGCTTTGAGCTTTTTAAAATTATTAATAATGAAGAAGTTCCTCTGCCCAAAAGTCCTATAAAAAAAAACGAATGCAAAATTCAACTTAAAATTTTACAAAAATATACAGGTCAGTATGAATTTGCAGGTCATAAAATTGAAATTTCATTAAAAAACGGAAAGCTGTTTTATAACGAAGATGATATGGCAAAGGGTGAACTTTTTGCTGAAAATGAGTTTGATTTCTTTATGAAGAAATTCGATCTTCAATGTAATTTTGAGTTTATTAATAGTAGAAATAACTATTGTTTAACGATTTTTTCGGAAGGAAATCAATACAATTTAATGAAAATTAAAGAATGAAACTTTTAAAAATATCAATCGCACTTTTTGTAATCCTGAGTTTTTCAAAACTTTTTGCTTGCTCCGTAATTTGTATTCCAAATAGTGAAACATATATTTTGGGAGCAAATTTTGACGGTGAAGGAAATTGGAAAGGTTTGATTTTTATAAATAAAAGAAACAAAGCCAAAACAACCGACCGGTACAATACAGGGAAGTCCGATTTACAATGGGTTTCGAAATATGGAAGCATCACTTTCAATGCCATTAGCGTTGAATATCCTCAATATGGAATGAACGAGGCCGGATTAGTAATTTCAACTGTTTCACTTCCTAATACACTTGGACCTCCGTCTGACGAAAGGCCTGCTTTGATTTGTAATTTTTGGGTTCAATTTGTATTAGATAATTGTAAAAACACGAAAGAGGTTTTGGAAAGCCTTTCGCAAATTAGAATTATTAATTCAAGCGATCAATATATGATTTGTGATAAATACGGCGGATGCTTGATTATTTCGTTTCAAAATGGAAATATAATTTCTTTGCAAAATGAAAAACTTCCAATAAAAGTTATGACAAATCAACCATATTTAAAATGTTTAGATCATTATTACAACAACACTCTTCCCGAAAAAAGCAATATTTTTGATTATGTTACAACTAAACGTTTTGTTATGGCTGCTAAGCAATTAACTAAAATTAATTGTAAAACTCCTGATTGTAAAATTGATTATGCTTTTGAAACTTTAAAAATCATTGAAGGTTCGCCCGAGTCAATATGGCGAGTTGTTTTCGATCCATTAGATCAAAAAGTGTATTTTTTAACTCGTGAAAATAAAAATATCAAAGAAATTGACTTTTCGGAAATTGATTTTCTAAATCCCGGAAAAAATATTATGCTGAATATTGACCAACAGCTTTCCCAAAATGTTATTGATAACTTCAGCGAATATTCTCACGATTTGAATTCCAATCTTTATAAATCTGCAATGCGAAATATCGGAAACCCGATTTCGGAAAAAGAAATTG
>CAZBSL010000208.1:0-5348 GCA_964494265.1 uncultured Bacteroidales bacterium | reverse complement strand
AAAATTTATTAGAAACAGTTTTTTCGTTGCTCGTGTTAATGCCGTATAGAGCCATCTCATAAACTCTGTATTTATCATTTCATCTGTAATATATCCTTGATCGACAAATACGTTTTTCCATTGTCCGCCTTGTGATTTATGACAGGTCAAAGCATATGCAAACTTCACTTGCAAAGCATTAAAATGAGGATTGTTTTTTACCTTTTCCACTCTTGCTCTTCTTTGCGGAATGTCTAAATAGTCTTTTAAAACTTCATCAAAAAATTTACCATTTTCTTTATATGAAAGTGAAGGAGTTTCGGCCATGATTGTCGAAAGCATTATTTTTACATCAATTTCCTTTTCTTCGGGATAATCAATTAATCGAATGCTAACATCCGCAAATCTAAACCCATATAGATCGTAAATATCTTTGATCTTTAATATTTCAGCAATATCGCCATTAGCAATAAATCCGGCTGAAGAATCGGGAGATAACCAGAAATAATTGTTTTTCACTATCATTAAATAATCACCCGATGATATTTCACCTTCACGAAAAAGTATTCTTTTTCTTATTTCCTGATTAAAGATATTTGCCCTTTTATTCGACCTGCAAACAATAATTGTATCTTCTTCATTCCCGAAAGAATAATTATCTAAAAGGGCTTCTTCCAAATCGCTTCCCAATATTTTAATAACATCGGATTTGTTTTTTAAATTAAAAAAAGGGAAAGTGTTATTTTGTTCGGCAATTTGCATTCTGATTTTTGTGGCATTTATAAGTATCCCCGAATCAAGTGATTGTCTGACAACTTGCTTTAATTCATGTTCATAAAAAGAAAAAGAATAATTTGATTTAAGATATTCACGATCCAGAGCCGGGCTTAATGAAATCCCAACAGGAGGAAGCTGCGCCGTGTCGCCAATGAAAATCAATTTGCAATTTTCTCCCGAATAAACATAATTGATCAGGTCGTCGAGTAAGTTATTATTTGAGAACAGCGTAGAATTATCTTGCCTTGAATCGTCGGGTATCATTGAGGCTTCATCAACAATAAATACGGCATTTTTATGATAATTTTTTTGGAGCAGAAGTAGAATTCCCCCATCTTTCTTTGTCGTGATGCGATAAATTTTTTTATGAATTGTGAAAGCTTTCTTACCTGAATAATTTGCAAGAACTTTAGCTGCACGTCCGGTTGGAGCAAGAAGCATGAAACTTTGTTTGAGGATGGGAAGTATTTGAACTAATGATGAAACCATGGTCGTTTTACCAGTTCCCGCATAACCTCTTAACAGAAAAAGCGGTCTGTGTTTAAAACATAAAAGAAAAACCGCTAATTTATCAATCAATTCCTCTTGGTCAGGTGTAGGAGTATGTTTAAAATACTTGACTAATAAGTGTTTAATATTGTTTTCGTTCATTGATGTTAATATTCTATAACTTGAAGCAGAAATATTTGCTCAGAATTTTGAAATTTGATGTTCTCCTGGTTTTCCTTCTGTGAATTCGGGACTAATTTCCAATTTCGAGTTTCAATTTTCATTGTTCTGTAAAATATTGATAATTATTTAAAGAAACACCCAATAATCAATCATAAATCAAAAATCAACAATTAAAATGGATATCCAATACCGAAATTCCACATTATTCTATCAAAGCGAGCTTTATTAATAATCCATCTTTCACCTTTAGGTTTTGAAGGATCTTTAAGCTTAAGTGCTCCATCAATTCTGAATATAAAGAAATCAAAATCGAACCTAAATCCAATACCCCCATCTATAGCGAGTTGGCCAAAAAATTTATTGAAATCAAATTTCCCACCCGGAAAAGTTGTATTACTTTTCAGTAGCCAAACGTTTCCAATATCGGTGAATAATGCACCTTTCAATTGTTTATAAATAGGAAACCGATATTCAATGTTTCCTTCAATCTGAATGTCGCCAATTTTATCAATATCTTCACCTGTCTCATTATATGAACCAGGTCCTAAAGATCTGATTATCCAGCCTCTCATACCATTTGCCCCACCTTCGTAAAAACCCTTTTCAAAAGGAAGAACAGTAGAGTTACCGTAAGGAATTCCAATTCCGAATAAAGTGCGAAAAACTATAGTTTTGTTACGGTCAATAATATTGTAATATCTAAAATCAATATCTGCGCGAACATATTGTGCGTATTGAATATTAAAAAGCGTGTAATTATCATCCAAGTTCTTTTGGGCTTTAAAAATATTGTCAATTAAATTCAAAGTGTTTCCGGCAGTTTCAATGTTTCCCCTAAAATAGAAAAAGTTTTTTAAGTTATTTATATCCTGATTATTATATATAAAACTATAATTAATGGCTGTAATTAAGTGGTCGGTATATTGTTGTTTAAGCCTTTGATCTTTTAAATCGTCAAGCTCTTTTTGAAAGGCCGAATCAGGGAATATTTTTATTGAATTAATATCAAAAGGAAAAAGAATATGCTTCTTATGATTCGATTCCTTCCAGTTATAACCAAATGAAAAATTCCAAATATAGCGACGATAATTAGGCCTTTTTTGATAATTTAAACCCGTACTGATAGTAGTTTTCGGGTTGTAATATTTAGGAATTTTTTCCTGATGTACAGGCAATAAAAATTTCGGAAAATGAAGACTGATATCAAAACCTGTTTCTATCGTATTAAAAAACAGGAAAGCATCAGATTGATCGGATTCGCCGGTAACCTTTTGAGCTTCTGCCGATCCTTTAAGTTTAAGATAAAGTGTTTCGGCACCTCTGAAAATGTTTTTATTTTGATAAACAAAGTTGCCTCCAATTCCGAGATCGCCGCCTGAATTGGTTCCTTCGGTTTCAATTGAAAATGATTGAACATAAGCTCTGGTCATTTGAATCTTACAATCTAAAGTTGAATTGTAAGAATTATATTCGGGAGTGGTTTTTGGTGTTAAAAATGAGATGTTTGAATGCCGATATAATTGTAAACCCGATAAGCGCTTATAGGTTTTTTTAACTTTTGACAGGTCAAAGGGATCACCATGGTTAATTAATAATGATTGGGTTATGGTTCCGGGTTTTATCCTTAATTTCTTATTGTAAATAAAATGATAAGTTGAACTGTCTTCTGAATTTTTTCTTTGTGCCATATCGACCAAAAGAGTGTCGTATTTTATTGTATCTGACTGAAATCCCATGTAATTGGGATTAATAATTATATTATTTATAAAATATCTTTTATGGTTTTCCTCAATTAATTTTCCCGTATCTGATTCTGATGGGATAGTCGGATTTGTAATATCAAGGCTTATATTAAATCTATTGGAATTTAGTGAACTGTCGATCTTGAAAAAAATATATTCTTTTGAGAAAAAAAAGTAGCCGTTGTTTTTTAAATAGTCTGAAATTCTTTCGCGCTCGTCATCAAGTTTATACACATTATAAATGTCCCCTTTTTGCAATAATGAATTTGAAGTATCCGTAAGAATATAATTTCTTAATATACTATCCTTAATATTATAAGTAACTTTATTGGTTCTGTAAGGATCAGATAATTTGATTTTATAATAAACATTTATTTTTTTCTTATTGGTTTTAACAGAGTCTTTTACAATTGAATTAAAATATCCTGTATTATTAAGATAAAGTTTAATATCATCAATTGAATTATGTGTGAGATTTCGATTATAAACGACAGGTTTTTCACCAAAAGTTTTTTGAATCCAATGCCAAAATTTCCACTTTCGCTTACTTGTCCAAGTGTAAATTCCGGGTTTCACACGAAATAAACCTATAAATCGTTTATTTGGCTTTTGTTGTATTAATCCTTCAATATTATCGGTATTATATCCTTTTGGAATATTTTCAATAATGACTTTATTTTTGTTTAAAAGATAGGTGTTTTTTTGAAGATTGGCAGTCGGACTACACGCAATTATTGTTATTAAGATAACAAATGATAAATATTTTATTAATTTTCTTTTTAATTTCAATTTTTGAATTTAGCTAAAAAATGCAAAAGTAATGAAATTTCTTTGGAAAATTGTTATATTGTTACATTGTTGTACTTTAACAATTTAGTACTTTATTACAATTATTAAAGTGCATTTTAAATCAAATTAATAATTCTACAATTTTCACGATATCTGATTTAATTACTCGTTTGTTCCATCGTTTGAGTAATTGCACCATCGGTTTTATAATTAATCGCTTCGCCGCTAATAGTGTAGGGGATTATTTTAAAATAGTAATTTGTGTTTGGAGATAAATTATTAAAGATGCATAGCTGAACACCGTAATCAATATTTTTTGCATTATTGTCATCTGGAATCGAAATATTATCAATTGGATTCTGTATTGCATCAAAACTGATATCGCTCATCAAAATTAAATATGCTTCCGGAAGAACACCATTGACGGCATCAGACCATTCAAGGATAATATTATGCGAAGAAAAGTTGTTAGCATAATTTGATGGTTCCGGTAATAAACCTATCCAAACGGCATCAACAAATTCAGGATGGTCAATAAATGGATTTCTATTTCCCTGATAATTCGAATAAATTATATTATTTCTATTGATTTCCCATTCATCAACAGGGTCTAGGGAATGCCATTGCAATAAAGTTGTGAGGTTTCCATAATAGGGTTCATTATTGGGGGAAGAATTAATGTATTCAACTAATTCAAGGTCGGGTTCCCAGCTATAACCTTCGTATCTGGCAGCCATATAAAAAATCATTCTTGCAACATCACCTTTCACCTCATCTCTCGGTTCCCAGGAATAAGTTGTATAATAACAATTGGTTGCACCCGAATTATCAATATAATGTGTGCCTCCGTTATCAAAGTCTTTATTACCTTTGGTTGAGTTTACACTCGCATCACAGGGCCTTAAGTGGTGAATATCGGTTCCTGCGGGTGGATCATATCCGAAATTCCCATGAGATTGCGACCATACATGTTCACGATTCCATTGATATGTGCCATTTCCAAAATCATTTTTTCCATACGACCAACCTGTATATAAACATAATACATTGTTTGAGTTTTCAGGATCTTCGTCTGTAACTTTCAGAGCTTCTTTTGCATCATCATAAGATAGCTCATTATGATTGTCAATTATTGAATAAAGCTTTGCTTTTAATGCCTCGCCGGTTAAACCATCTGTCCCATCGTAATACCCTTCGGGAATCTGTCCGTATGTATAATTAATAAATATTAAACATATACTTATTAATCCAAGAATTTTTTTTATCATTATCACTATTTATTACAGGATAGCCTAACGAAGATTTTTATTTAATATTGCAGAATTATAATATGATGATTGGATGCTTGTTATACGGTTTTAAAGGGGGAGGCATAAGTCAGATCTTATA
>CAZBSL010000207.1:0-5363 GCA_964494265.1 uncultured Bacteroidales bacterium | reverse complement strand
GAATGGAAGTATTTGAAGGGGTAAATAACTTACTACGTGATTACACCTGCACCCTTTTTATTTTAAAAATTACATTCACTCAGTTTTGTTATAAAAAATATTTGTATTTTTATGCTTTAATATTTTTTATTAAAATACAACAAGAACATTTAACACTAATTAAATTCCTGAAGTATGGAAAAGTTTTCATTTTATGATTTCTTAGGCTTACTCCTGCCCGGAGTAATATTCGTATTTTTTGCCAATATAATCAACAATCTTTATGGTGTTTACCCGATCCTGTTTGAAGCCGTTGACTGGAAAGTAAGTATTAGTATTTTACTATGTTTTGCTTTGATTATTGGAGCAGTACTTTATACTTCCAACTTCTATCTAACAAACAAAACAAAATGGTATAACCAACTTTTCGGTATGTACAAACATGTTGCCTGCCTTTATCTAAAAATGAAATTCCTACATCAACTTATGAACAAAATCCTTAACAAAAAAGCAAAAAAATGGTATGGAAAAAATATTTTTTTCAATAATAAAGATTTTGAAAAACTGAATAATAATGAACAGAAAGACGTAAAAGATTTGCAAGATGAGTATTACGACCGAATGTATTACGAATTGGAATATATTAGCAAAATCGAGAATGCAAAAGCTTTCCAAAGTTTCTACTTTTTCTTTAGGCAAACAACTTTGGCCTGCATACTTTTGTTGATATTGGGAATTGTATTACAATTACTAAGCCTCTTTTCATTTTTTAGTTTAAAAACACCTGAAACAAATAGCATTCTTTGGCTTGCAGCTTTGTTGATTATATTACTTTTTATTTCAATACAATTAGCCCGTTGGTATCGAAAACGTATGGTAATGAAAATGTATTGGGCATATTTCACTCATTTGAATCAAACCTTAAACAATTAATATTATGGAAACAAAAGAACAAATAGGGAAAAATATTTATTATGCACACGATATTTATGAAGACAAACACTATTTTGGGGCATTTTTAAACTTAGCCCAAAACAATATTGGTCAAGTGTTTAGTGAATTTTGCACAAGGCTTAACGAACCAAAAGATGAAAATGTACATAACATTATAATAAAATATTTTTCAAACAATGTTTCGTATTCCGATTGGGATAAAAGAATTAAGATATTAAAAGAGTATTTGCCGGTAATAGAGCACCTGAACTTACCAACAAGCGATAATATATTTGAGGAATATCAAATTAATGAGAAAGAGAATAAAAAAAGAGATTATTTTAGAAAGAACTTCCAAAGTCTTATAAAATCAGTAAACGATTTAAGAAACTTTTACACACATTATTATCACCCTCCGGTTGTAATTGATGAAAGCTTGTTTGATTTTTTAGATTCATTGCTTTTAAAGACCTGTCTAACGGTCAGGAAAAAGAAAATGAAAAATGATAAAACCAGACAAATTTTAAAAAAGGGAATAATTGCTGAATGGAAAGTTCTTGAGGAACTCAAAGTTAATGAGCTGAAAAAAAACAAAGAAAAAAACAAATGGATTAACATTGATGATAAAGAAGGTATTCGGAATGCAATTCTAAATGATTCTTTTCATCATTTGATATTCAAAGATAAAGATTCTTTTTGTCTAAAAGATTATCATAAGGCAAAATATTCAAAAAATATTTTTGCTGAGAATAAAATTCCAATTTCCAAAAGTGGACTTGTTTTTCTTTTGTCTTTGTTTCTAACTAAAAAAGAAACAGAACAATTAAAGGCAAATATTGAGGGATTTAAAGCAAAAGTTATTGGAAAAGAGGATGAAGTTACAAAAAAGAATAACAGCCTAAAATACATGGCAACTCATTGGGTGTTTTCTTATTTAACATATAAAGGATTAAAGAGAAGAGTTAGTACTTCTTTCAATAAGGTAACTTTACTAACGCAAATGCTTGATGAATTAAGTAAAGTACCAGATGAGGTTTATCAAACATTTTCAATATCAGATAAGGATGAATTCTTAGAAGATATTAATGAATTTGTACAAGAATCAACTGGAGACGATAAATCCCTGATAGAATCAACTGTTGTCCATCCAGTTATTAGAAAACGTTATGAAAACAAATTTAATTATTTTGCAATTCGCTTTTTAGATGAATATGCCAATTTCCCAACATTGAAATTTCAAATTTTTGCCGGATTATTCCAACATGATCATAAAACTAAAAATATAGGCGAAAGCAACTATATTTCAGATAGGCAGATTAAAGAAAAAATCAATGTCTTTGGAAAATTATCGAAAGTAGCAAAATACAAGAGTGATTATTTCACGGAAAATGAAAATGAAAATGAATGGCATTTATTTCCTAATCCCAGTTATAATTTTGTTGGAAACAACATTCACATTTATTTTGACATGTATAGGAAAGGTGCAGAAGTTAAGAGCGTTCAGGAAGAAATCAATGCACTTAGGAAAATTATAAATCCTAAAAAAGATAGAGTAAACAGAAAAGGCAAGAAAGAGATTATTGACATGATTTATAATAAAAGTAGCAAGATAGAATATAATGAGCCAACTGCACTTTTTAGCCTAAATGAACTACCTGCAATACTATATGAGTTCCTGATAAATAAAAAAACTGGAGAAGATTTGGAAAATATTTTAGTGCAAAAAATTGTTGAACGATATAAAACCATAAAGAATTACAATACTACTCAACAGCTTTCAAATTCATTTATTACAAAAAAACTTAGAAAAAGCAGTTTGAAGCAAGATCAAATAAATATAGAAAAACTTCTAAGATCAATTAATAAAGAAATTGAAATTAACGGTGAAAAATTAAATTTAATTAAAACCAACAAAGAGGAAACCACAAAAACAAATAAACAGGATAAACCGGAGAGAAAATATATTTTTTATACAAATGAGTTAGGACAAGAAGCTACCTGGTTGGCAAACGATTTAGTACGGTTTATGCCAAAATTTGCTAAAACTAACTGGAAGGGGTATCAACATAGTGAGTTGCAACGTCTTCTTGCATTTTACGACAGGCATAAAAATGAAGCAAAAACCTTATTAACAACAAACTGGGATTTAAATTCATTCCCAATATGGGGTAGTGATATTAATGAAGCTTTTGATAAAGACAAATTTGACGAATTTTACGAAGAATATTTAAAGAAAAGAAAAAAAACATTAGAGGGTTTTGCTAACACAATTGAACTCAATAAAAACGATCCCAAGCTATTAAAAAAGGTGTTAAAAGAAGTATTTATTGCTTTTGATAAACGCTTATTTGTTATAAGTAGTATTGATAAGCAAAAGAATGAATTATTAGCAAAACCAATTGTTTTTCCACGAGGGATTTTTGACAACAAGCCTACATTTATTCTCGGTCAAAAGGTTGAACAAGCACCTTCATTGTATGCTGATTGGTATAGTTACTGTTACGATAAATCTCTTCGGTTTCAAAAGTTCTACGATTTTAACAGAGAGTGTACAGACTCCTTTGAGAAATATGAGGTTGAAAATAAAGAGAGCAAACTCAACAAAAAAAATCTTAGCAGGCAACAAAAGATTGACCTTTTTAAAAAGAAACAAGACTTATTGATAAAAAAAGTACAACACAAAGATATTTTCATCAAACACATGATTGATTATTTATTTTTTAAAGTATTCAAAAAAGAAATTGACATTAGCTTAAACGAAATCTATCAAACAAAAGAAGAACGTCTCAACAATCAGATAGTAGCAATTGAACAACGCGACAGAGAAAAAGGAGATAAATCTGAAAATAAATTAATCGACAATTTTATTTGGAACAAAACTATTTCAATGAGTTTATTAAATGGCCAAATCATTGAACCTGATGTTAAACTTAAAGATATAGGGAAATTCAAAAAGCTTGAAACAGATAAAAAAGTTCATCATTTATTGTCGTATGATAAAACAAAAATATGGAATAAATTGATGCTTGAAGATGAACTTGAAAACAAACTGGACTCTTATGAACGAATTAGAAGAGAAAAACTTCTTAAATTAGTTCAATTATTTGAAAAAGGAATAATAGAAAATCATAGTGAAAATAATGATGAACATCCAAAAGAATTTGAAAAAGATGGTAAGCCTAATTTTAGAAAATATATTGCTAAGGGTGTGTTGAAAAAAAATACTAAAATAGCTGAATCAGAAATAAATTGGTTAAGTGATATAAAAGACATGGAAACTGTTGAGATTAGTGAAGTAAATAGCAAATCTGTAATTTTACAAAAGGCTTATACACTTATTCTTTTACGTAATAAATTTGGACACAATCAACTGCCGGACAAAAATGCATTTGACATGATGCAAACCTTGTATAAGACAGCAGAAAATGAAACTTATAGTAAATACTTTTTAAGAGTAACTGAACAAATTATTAATGAATTCTCATAATAAATGAATGGAGTTTCTTTAAAGTTCCTTGACATATTGTATTAAAAAAATTACCAACACCATGACAAAACCATAGAAAATATCTCCGTTTTTTTTAATAAAAAAAGCGGTTTACCTTTTACATATAAGGCATTTACAGACTTCCGGGTTGTAGCTGCCTTTATTTTGAAAGGTAAAAACAACACAATCTCAGCAAGCTCGATAATAGGATTGTTGTAGCTGCCTTTATTTTGAAAGGTAAAAACAACTGAAACGCTTCCATCCATTATTTTTTCTTTAGTTGTAGCTGCCTTTATTTTGAAAGGTAAAAACAACTATTGAAGTTATGCCTGTATTTTGATTTCGGTTGTAGCTGCCTTTATTTTGAAAGGTAAAAACAACAAACAATCAGTAATAGCAGATTTAAAACCGGTTGTAGCTGCCTTTAGTTTGAAAGGTAAAAACAACAACATCGAAGTAAGTATCCAAATGTTGGTCGTTGTATCTGCCTTTATTTTGAAAGGTATAAACAACAAAATTCTACACTATGATACAGCCTTCTCCGTTGTAGCTGCCTTTATTTTGAAAGGTAAAAACAACACTAAGTCTTTAGTTGATGTATTATTTAAGGTTGTAGCTGCCTTTATTTTGAAAGGTAAAAACAACGTCATTTTTTTGATTTTAGAATTAAGATGTGTTGTAGCTGCCTTTATTTTGAAAGGTAAAAACAACTTTGCATTTTCCATCTTACCCACAGTTATAGTTGTAGCAGCCTTTATTTTGAAAGGTATAAACAACATGCTTTTTGCATACTTTTTCTAATTGTTCGTTGTAGCTGCCTTTATTTTGAAAGGTAAAAACAACTGTTTTACATTTTATTAATCTTAAATTTAAGTTGTAGCTGCCTTTAGTTTGGAAGGTAAAAACAATTTACACCTTCGAGGTTTTAAAAACCTCGAAGGTTAATACAAGAGGCTGTTTAAAG
>CAZBSL010000206.1:1845-5452 GCA_964494265.1 uncultured Bacteroidales bacterium | reverse complement strand
ATAATTCTTTTAGTTGCAATTGGATTTATTTTAGTTTTCGTTCCATTGATTTCAACTCAGGCAAAAATGATCTCCGAAATTGACATTAACGATGTTCTGATCCATTTTCAAAAACCTCTTGACTCAATTCAGGAATTTCTTATTGATTATAATGTAATTAATGCAAACGAAACCATTAAAAGTACCTTATCCTCTCAAATTGAGTCGATGGTTAATATTGCTACTTTTTCCAATATTTTTAAAAACATTATAAGCACCACAGGAAGTTTCTTTATGGGAGCTTTTTCAATTCTGTTTATCACATTTTTCTTCTTGCAGGATGAAAATATGTTTCAGAATTTTATAATTCTTTTAGCGCCTGAGAAATATGATGCAGTAATCAGAAACGTTCTTAACAAAACAAAAAAATTGCTAACAAGATATTTTATTGGCTTAATGCTTGAATTATTAACAATTATGACTTTATTAACTATTGGTTTGTCGATCATTGGAGTTGAAAATGCTCTCATAATCGGTTTTTTGGGCGGATTGATGAATATAGTTCCTTATCTCGGGCCAATAATAGGATGTACAGTAGGTGTTATTTTTGGTGTTTCATCTGAATTAAGCCTCGGATTATATGATCAGATCGGACTATTAACAACCGGTATAATTAGTGTTTTTCTTGCTGCAAACCTAATTGATAATGTTGTTCTCCAACCATTAATATATTCGAATAGCGTGAAAGCACGTCCTATTGAAATATTTTTAGTAATTATTATGGCCGGAAGCATAGCCGGAATTCCCGGTATGATTTTAGCAATTCCAACCTATACTGTGTTGAGAATTGTAGCAAAAGATTTTTTGAGCCAGTTCAGATTAGTAAAAAAAATTACTGAAAAAATATGACAAATTTAGTTTTGCATGTTTTTTGATATGTGTTAAAGACTGTTATAAATTATTTACCTAATATAAATAAAATGAGTGAATCATCATCGAAAACAATACTTGCCGTTGCAGGTGGCTTTGTAATTGGTGCCCTTGCGGGTGCAGTAGTTGGAGTTTTATTTGCTCCCGATAAAGGTTCTGAAACCAGAAAAAAAGTTTCAAAAAATATTACTGACTTTTCTGAAGAAATTGAAGATAAAATTGATGAATATGCCGAATCAATCAAGTCAAGGAAAGTCAAATTGGCAGAAGAATCAAACAACTCCGAAAAAGATTAATAAATGGAATATAAAAATCAAGTATCGGAGACTACTGATATTATCAATAATGCAAAAAATTATTTAAATCTTAAATTGGATCTATATAATTTAATACTAAATGAAAAACTTGCAAAAATTAGTTCGTTTTTCTTTACACTGGCATCCTTAATTATTTTGTTTTCACTTTTCCTGTTTTTTGTCTCCTTTTCTTTTGTTTATTGGTATGGCTCAACCAAAGGAGAGCTTCATCATGGATTTTTAATCGTCGGTATATTCTATTTAATTGTTGGCTTTTTAGTTTTTGTCTTTAGAAAAAAATTGATTTTGAATCCTCTTATTTCAAAACTGACAAAAATGCTTTCAATAAAAAGAACGACTAAAGCAAAAGAAGATAATGAGTATGCTACAATAATCAGCATGTCTGAATTGGAAAACCATCAAACAAGATTAAAGGAAGAAATTATTTCATGCGAGCGAAATATTAAAGATGATTATAATAATATTATTGAATCGCTATCATTTAAAAATATTAGCAAACATTTCACAAAGAATTTAATTTCTTCACCCGAATTTGTCGGAAAAGCTATTTCTTTCGGTTATCATTTGTTCAAAAGAAAGAAAAAAGATAAACACATTACTTAACATCTTTTTTGTGAAATCAAAAATTATTGATTGGTTCAATATCTTTTCTAAAATTACTTTTCTTAGATTTTGGAATTCATTTCTTTTAGGGTTATCATACTTTATTTCAAGGCTAACCAGAAAAACTATCCATTGGGGGATGCCTCAAAGTATTTCTATTGAGCCGACTACTTTTTGCAATTTACATTGTCCCGAATGCCCTTCGGGGAAAAGGCAATTTACAAGGCCTACCGGGAATATTGATTTGGGTTTTTATAGGATGATAATTAATCAATTACATAAAAAATTAATGTATTTGATTATTTATTTTCAGGGAGAACCATATTTAAATAAAGATTTTTTTGAATTTGTAAAATGTGCTTCAGGCCTGAAAATTTATACAGCTACTTCAACAAATGCTCATTTCTTAAATGATGAAAATGCACGACTTACAGTTGAGTCAGGCTTGAATAGCTTGATAATTTCACTTGATGGTACGAATCAGGAAATGTATGAAAAATATCGAAAAGGTGGAAATTACAAGGAAGTAATTAAAGGAATTGAAAATATTATTTTCTGGAAAAAGAAACTAAAATCGGCTATACCTAATGTGATTATTCAGTTTTTGGTTTTTCGTCACAACGAAGATAAAATTAATGAAATAAAAAAGCTTGGAAAAGATTTGGGTGTAGATAAAGTACAGATTAAGACAGCGCAATTTTATGATTTTAAAAAAGGAAATTCTTTAATTCCCGAAAATAAGAAATACTCAAGGTATAAGAAGATGCCTGACGGAACTTTTGAGATCAAAGGCAAATTACCAAACCGGTGTTATAGAATGTGGCATTCTTGTGTGATTACCTGGGACGGTTTGGTAGTTCCATGTTGTTTTGATAAGGATGCAACTCATTTGATGGGCGATTTGAAATCAACATCTTTTGAAGATATCTGGAAAGGTGAGAAATACAAACACTTTAGAACTATGATTCTAAAGAACCGAAAACAAATTGATATTTGCAGGAATTGTACAGAAGTATAATGTAAAGTAGGTTCTAAACCATAGAATTAAAACTTCTCCTTCTTCAACTTCGTAATAATTCTTCTTTCTTTTTTTGTTGGCCTTCCGCTACCCCGGTCGCGGTATTCCGTTTTCATTTCTTTTTGCAATTTGAGTTTTTCATATTCTTCGGCAGGAGTTAGGTCTTCATAATTTTCAACTGCAAGTTTAGCGGAAACACGATTTTTTATCAAACCTATAGCTTTTATTGATTTTGATAATTGACCTATTTGAACTGTAATAATATCTTCTATTTTTACCTCTCGGGAGGCTTTAACATTATTGCCATCAATTTTAACTTTTCCGGCTTTACATGCTTGAGACGAGAGATTGCGTGTTTTGAAAACCCTGACAGCCCATAGCCATTTATCAATTCTAATACTGTTTTCCATTATTTCTCCCGGAAATAAATCTGAATCGGTACACCCGTAAAATCAAAATGTTCCCGAAGTTGGTTTTCTAAAAATCTTTTGTAGGCATCTTTAACATATTGAGGATGATTACAGAAAAAAGCAAATGCCGGAAAACTCGTTTTCAATTGCGTAATGTATTTAATCCTGATAAATTTTCCTTTTGATGCCGGAGGGGGTGTATTCTGAATTATCGGAAGCATCAAATCATTAAGTTTTGAAGTTGTAATTCTTATTGATCGCCTCTTGTAAACATCGCGAGCAATTTCAAGAGTCTTAATAATTCTTTGCTTAGTTATTACAGAAGTAAAAACTATAGGGACATCAGAAAA